>NZ_JBLWVE010000020.1:0-41171 GCF_048268645.1 Brumimicrobium sp.
ATTAAATACGGTGCATTTACGGCAGGAGCTTGGTTCCGTTCAAGAGATGCATTTATATTATCATTAGGAGTAAACACCGGAACAATAAAAGTTGGATATAGTTACGACGTTACAGTATCCAAACTAAACAACGGAGTTTCAGGAGGTTCACACGAAGTTTCTTTAGGATTCGACTTGAATTGTAAGACAAAACAACCAAGTTTTAGAACGGTTTCGTGTCCATCTTTTTAACAAAGTTTGTAACTAAAGATTAAAAACACGTTATTTGTACAATTGAGAGAGTTAAAATTATGAAAACAAAGACCAATAATATGAAAAGATTCACACAATGGTTCATAGCCTTTAGTGCTATTGCAATCGTTTCTTCATGTTCACGAGAAGTTTCTGATACCACAGGATGGGATTATAATAATCCAGGTATGGGAGGTTTTCAAAAAGTCCCTTATATAGATCAAGAAACAGGACCAGGTCTTCTTTTAGTAGAAGGAGGTACGTTTACAATGGGGCGTGTTGAAGATGACGTTATGTACGATTGGAACAATAGACCGCGTAGATTAACAGTTTCTTCTTTCTATATGGACCAAACAGAGGTAACTAACTTTCATTGGTTGGAATACCTTTACTGGATCAGTAGAGCGTATCAAAGTTACCCTATGATTTATAAAAATGCTTTACCAGATACTTTGGTTTGGCGTTCTCAATTAGGGTTTAATGAGAAGTATGTAGAATATTACCTGCGTCATCCAGCTTATCGTGACTACCCAGTGGTGGGTGTTTCTTGGTTACAAGCGAATGACTACTGTAAATGGAGAACCGATCGTGTGAATGAATACATTTTAATTCGTGAAGGGATCCTTAACTTTAATATCAATCAAGCTGATGAAGCTACTTTTAATACTGAATCGTATTTAAATGGTCAATACGAGGAAGAGGTAAGACAATTACTTACTGATTTAGACCCATCAAAAGCAACAGGTAAGAAAGGGAAAGATTTAGGTGAACGTCAAGTTCGTATGGAAGATGGAATACTTTTACCACGTTACCGTCTACCTACTGAAGCAGAATGGGAATTTGCATACTACGGATTGATTGGAAATATGTCAGGTGAAGATTCTGAGGTAATTAGTAACAGAAGAATCTATCCATGGGATGGTCACTTTGTGAGACAAGAAAATGAAGAGTTCCAAGGAGAAATCCGTGCAAACTTTGTACGTGGTCGAGGTGACTATATGGGGGTTGCAGGAAACTTAAACGATGGTGCTGATGTAACTGCTCCTGTTGACGCTTACTGGCCAAATGATTATGGTCTTTACAATATGGCTGGTAACGTTGCTGAGTGGGTACTTGATGTATACCGTCCGTTATCTTCTGAAGATGTTGATGAATTCAGACCTTTTAGAGGGAACGTATTCCAAACAAAAGTTTTAAATAACGCAGGTGCTGTAGCTTATAAAAACTTCCAGGTTGAATATGATGTTCATGGTATGAAAGAGTACTTGAACGAATTTGAACGTGTACGTTTCCAGCGAGTATCAGCTGAAAAGCATGATCCAAACGATACTGTAATTCAATCAGGAATTATGAAAACAAATGAGTCTAAAAACCCTGTTCCTCGTGGATATGCTCCAGACCCATTCTATGTATCGCATAACTTTACTAAGGATTCTATGGAATTAGGTATTATTGCAGACATCAATGCTGTTCTTGACAAAGCAATTACTTACAGAAACGACAAGTACAATACAGAAGCTTCTATGGTAATTCAAGAGGAGTTATTTGATGGTATATTTGCAGATGAGATTCGTATTGGACCAATGGGTGAAGAATATGCTTTTGAAATTATTTCTTTATTGAGAGATGGGTTCCAAGAGTTCATTATTGACACTCCTGGTAAATTGAAATACCGTAATGTTACTGAAGAAGAAAACATCGGACGTTTGAACTACAGAAGAGCTGATTACATCGATTATGTGGATGGAGATATTGAGTCTTCTATTCACTACGATAACACAAAGCGTAAAAATGACATTAACCAAGCAAGACGTGATCCAGATTTGGTAATGTATCAAAACAGACATGAAGAATTTGACCTTCAAGGTTCGGGAATCAAACCAGGAGGAGATGACCGAACTGCTTGGCCAACCACTTTAGTATCTAACAAGTCACGTGTTTACAAAGGTGGTTCTTGGAAAGATAGAGCGTATTGGATTGTTGGAGGAAACAGAAGATTCCTAGATGAAGACAAAGCAACTGACTACATTGGATTCAGATGTGCAATGGATAGAATTGGAAGTCCAACAGGGATGAACTACTCGAAGAAAAACAGAAAATAAAAAATACTTTTTATTATATTTAAGCCCCGACAACATCGTCGGGGCTTTTTTATTAGAATCATATTATGGAGAATCTATTCGACTTGTTTTATGAATGCAGTGGCGTTTCAACAGATACAAGAAACATTACTGAAGATGTTTTATTCATCGCCTTAAAAGGAGATCGATTTAACGGGAATGAATATGCCCAACAAGCTATAGATAAAGGAGCAAAATACGCTATCGTAGATCAAGAAAAATATGCTGATAACCATAAAATATTTCTAGTAAAAGATGGACTATTGTTTTTACAGAAGTTAGCAGAGCATCACCGCCAACAGTTTGACATACCAGTTATTGGAATTACAGGAACCAATGGTAAAACGACGACCAAAGAATTAACAGCTGCAGTATTGAGTAAGAAGTACAATGTTTTATACACATTGGGCAACCTCAACAATCACATAGGTGTTCCCCTTACCCTACTCCAATTAAAAAAGGGGCATGACATTGCCATCATTGAAATGGGAGCAAGCAAAGTAGGTGACATCAAAGAATTAACAGATATTGCTCATCCAAGCCATGGACTAATCACCAATATTGGTCATGCTCATCTAGAAGGTTTCGGAAGTCCTGAAAATATCATTAAAACAAAAACAGAGTTGTACCAAGCCGTTGCTGAAAACAAAGGAGTTTTATTCTGTAACTTAGATGATAAAACCTTAAAGCAACAGCTACCTTCACCTTGTCAGAACGTAAATTACGGAACAGTTTCTGAAGCTGATATTTCTGGTCACATTGTTCACCTCTCTCCTATGCTGAGTTTTATCTGGCAATCCAATTCTTTTACTTCACCAATGGTGGAAACACAAATCATTGGAAAGTATAACTTCTATAATATGTTAGCCGCAATTTGTATCGGAGTTCATTTTAATGTGAACGACAAGGACATTAGTGAAGCTTTAGAACAATATACTCCAAGTAACAATAGGTCTCAATTAGAGAAAACAAGTCACAACACAGTGATCCTTGATGCCTATAATGCGAATCCAACTAGTGTAAGATCAGCATTAGAAAACTTTTCTGAAATAGAGTCCAACGACAAGCTTTTTGTTTTAGGAGACATGTTAGAATTGGGTAAAAACTCAAAGCAATATCACCAAGAAATCATCGATTTAAGTAAAAAATTAAATCTTCAAGGTGTTTTCGTAGGTAAGATATTTTCAAGTTTAGCCGAAGAAAATGAAATCCTTTCATTCGAAACCACCGAGCAAGCAAAAGACTTCTTTTCAACAGCTTTGCCTAAGAATAACCTAATTTTATTAAAAGGTTCTCGTGGTATTGGCCTAGAAAAACTAGTGGAGATTTTATAATTTTTTTAGCTACTCCCCCCCACTTATTAAAACGAGATACGTTTCTATTAGTAATGAGCTGATAACTTGACAAGAAATCAAGGCCATCACTTATTTAAAACAACATGTTAATCTACTACTGGATTGACTTAACACTAAAACGAAACGTTATGAAAACTACACTTCTTTTATTCTTGATTTTTGTTGGGATGGGATTTTCAAATAATCTTTTTGCTCAACAACCCGACAGTTGCAATATTAATCCTGGTTTTTTCTATAGTGACACTTCAAATTGTGAAATCTATTTCTATCCATCAAATTATGATGCCACCTATGATTATTCATGGGACTTTGGAGATGGGAGTTATTCAAACCAAGCCTTCGTTAATCATCAATATGCCAACTCAGGAGTGTACGATGTAATCTTAGTTGTCTCAAACGATACCTGCTCTGAAACGACAATGCAAAGCATCACGGTTAATCAATGTAGTCCACCGTGCAATCTCAATCCAGGATTCACTTATTATGACACAGTAAATTGCAATACTGCATTTTATCCTAATAATTTCAATCAATTCCATTCATACACTTGGGACTTTGGAGATGGAACTACTTCAAGCAATGCATTTCCGCAACATGAATACGGTTCTGCTGGAACCTACAATGTAACGCTTACAGTTTCGAATGATACCTGTACAGAAACAATAACTCAATCAGTTATTGTTCCACCGTGCCCGTCTCCATGTAACCTAAACGCCTCATTTACCTATTATGACAGCATGTGTTATACAGGATTTATTCCTAGTGCAAACGGTGCAGCTTCGTATTTTTGGGATTTTGGAGATGGGAACACATCAAGTAATAGCCAACCAGAACATTTATACACTACTGCTGGCCAATATACCGTTACTTTAATTGCGTTTGATGGTTCATGTTCAGACACTGTAACGCAAATAGTAAGTGCTCAAGCTTGTACTCCACCGTGCAACCTCAATCCAGGATTCACTTATTATGACACAGTAAATTGCAATACTGCATTTTACCCTAATAACTTCAATCAATTCCATTCATACACTTGGGACTTTGGAGATGGAACTACTTCAAGCAATGCATTTCCGCAACATGAATACGGTACTGCTGGAACCTACAATGTAACGCTTATTGTTTCGAATGATACCTGCACAGAAACAATAACACAATCAGTTTCAGTTCCACCCTGCGCTCAACCCTGTGCACTGGATGCAAGCTTTTCACATGTAAATACCAGTGGAAATACTTATGAGTTCTCACCAAATACATTTAATTCCGCTTATAATTACCATTGGATTTTTGGAGACGGAACAAGCTCAACAGACCCTTATGCAGTTCACACCTTTGCAAATGAAGACGAATATTTTATAACATTAGTCGTTTCAGATTGTGACTGTTCGGTTTCAGAAACTATTGTGCTTGATGTAGCCGACAGCAGTAATTGTAATTTCAACGCTGACTTCACTTACACCATAGAAAATGACGGTAGTTATACCTTTACTCCCGATCACCAATCTTCTAACTATGAATATTATTGGTCATTTGGAGACGGTAGCTCAACAACCGATATGATTCCAAATTATACTTACCAAGCCAATGGGAATTATCTTGTTTCTTTAGGCATTTGGGAAACAGGAAACAACCAATGTAGTGATACCGTTGAAATTTACATTCACGTTGATAGTACTTCTAATTGTGTGCTCAACAGTAGTTTTACGACTACTTTAGATTCAATCAACAACACCTTTCATTTTCAACCCAATATTTACAATTCAAACTATGATTATCAGTGGGGTTTTGGAGACGGTAGCACGTCAAACTTTCACTCACCCACACATACATACAATGACAACAGCATATACACTGTTATTTTACATGTTTCCTCTGACTCTTGCCATAGTGTAG
The DNA here is from genome assembly GCF_048268645.1 of Brumimicrobium sp. Lineage (NCBI taxonomy): Bacteria > Pseudomonadati > Bacteroidota > Flavobacteriia > Flavobacteriales > Crocinitomicaceae > Brumimicrobium > Brumimicrobium sp. The sequence continues at coordinate 5,600 of NZ_JBLWVE010000020.1, forward strand.
ATACAATGAGTGTATCCATGCAAACTGCAAACATTCATTCAAACGGTGAAAGTGATGTTGATATCAACATCTATCCCAATCCAACTGAGGACTTTCTAAATATAACATTTGATGCTGTTTCATCTGAAAACATTGAAGTTACGCTTCACGATATTACGGGTAAACTTGTCTATCAAGAGGCTTTTAAAATTCATGAAAACGGTACAGAAAAGAGAATTGATTTACAAGCTCTTAGTCAAGGAATGTATCAAGTTTATATTCGCACAAAGAATGGTAAAGGCCTTAAATCAGCAAAAGTGATCAAGAAGTAAAACCATCAGCACCTTAGGTAGTCTAAGGTGCTGATTTTCAATTTACATTTAGCTTCAGTCAAACGGGAACAGATTGAAAATCAACAAATCCACAGTTAAAAAGATCAAAAACGGCAATCGAAAGGTGACCCTCGAATTGTACCATTATTCATTTAATTTATTGATGAGTATTGCTGTACGCTACCATAAAAACGAAGAAGAACAAATGGAAATTGTCAATTCGTCTTTCATGAAAATTGTAAGAAACATAGATCAATTTAAAATTGGAAGTAATTATTTTTCATGGTCAAAACGCATTGCACAAAATGTAATCATCGACCAATTTAGAAGTACAAAAAACTATAAAAGTTTATTTGAACATACCGAAAGTGAAAGTTTTCTTGATTTCGAATTTAATTCAAAAGAACATAATACTTCTATGGATACAGTGCTTGATGCATTTGCACAAGAAGAAATTGAAGAGATACTTAACCAGCTTCCTCCCGCCTCAAGAATTACCTTTAATCTTTTCGCCATCGAAGGTTATTCATACAAGGAAATAGCAGAGGAATTGGATATTGGCTATGAATCGGTCAAGTGGCACATCAAAGAATCACGGAAAAAGCTACGTTCCATTTTAAAACATAATACCTTAGAACTTGAGTAAAGAGCAAGAACATATCGACAAGTTAATCAAAGAAAAAATATCTGTTCGGGAATTTGGTGCACCGCCGCAAGCATTTCTTGATGATATTAATGCACGTCTTGACGCGGAACAAAAGAAAACAATCTGGTTTTATTTGTTTACACTGATGGGCATTATCGTTTTAGCAGGTTTTATTGCACTCTTTTTTATTCCAAATCAGGAAAAAAGATACAGCATGGTTGAATTATCTACAGGAGTTAAAGACAGAATAGCAAAGTCTGAAACAATAATTTCACAGACCAGAAATGAAAATCATCAGACCGATTGGAATGAAAAAAAGACAGGATTGATTAATTCAAATGACAGTTTCAGAAACCCCAGGGAAGTACTGAATACAGAATCAAAACCATTATTCAATACAGAAAGTAAAAACCTAAATACTAAGTCTAAGGAGGTAAGTACAGTTGACAAAAAGAGCCACAACTCAGCTTTAAAAACTTTAGACTCACAGGGCTCAAAATTCAGTCATTTTAATCCTATACAAGTAAAAAACGCGAAAGGATCTAAAGCTACAACATTGGACGGTTCTGTTAGTATGCACATTGCTAACAATTAACAAAACAGATTGAAACACTCACTTCCAAGACACCCTGCTCCACTTATAGTTTTTGCTCCAGCACTACCGAAAATCAAGAACCAACTGGGAAACAGTAACTTCTTTAGACTTGGTAGAAACACAATTGAAAAAACGCTTTATCCTTCTGTTCACAACAGTATAGCAACCCAACCCACCTTCAAACCCTACAGTTTCGAAATTCAATTGTTTGGAGGGATAGCAATAGATCAGTCAAGAATATCAAATGCAGTTACAGATGACTATAAAACTCAAATTCAAGCACAGAGCAGAAACAAAATCAGTCCATATTTAGGGACCAACCTAAGTCTTATATTTAAAAACTATGTATTCAGCAGTGGTTTGACATTCTCACAACAAAAGGAAGAAAACAATTATCAAATAATTACAAACCAATATAGCGATTCAATCTATATATCTCATTATGAATATGTTTTTGATTCAACTACAAATCCTCCAGACAGTTCACTCGTCCCTGTATATGATACCACACAGACAACCACGAAGCAGTATGAAAATGTTCATCTACAACAAAGCTATTCATGGTTTCAAATTCCAATTTATTTTGGCTATCGTTTTCAGTTAAACAAATGGTCTATAACTCCTAGTTTGGGCATTAACATATCTATAGGACTTGCTAACAAATCCTTCAAATATCCTCATCAAAATTTCGAAGAGATCAGTGCGTTTACTCCGATGAAATGGCATGTGAATCTACAGGGTAACATTGAAGTTCAGCGACGTTTAAATCAGTGGCATATTTTTGCAAGAGCAGGATATCAACATGGATTAAGTCCTGTGTTAAAGTCAGATACATTCATTCGTAAGTACAACAAAATCAGCACCATATTCGGAGTTGGTTATTCTTTTTAACTTGAGGAAGATTTTCAAAAAGGCCTATTAAATTCTGCTCTCAAAATTGAAAATAATGGTATAATTCAATGAGGTAATTGAAGCAATTCAAAAGGTTCTTCCGCAAAACAATATTTAAGAAAGTCCGATGCAGGAAGAGGTTCTAAGCATTTCATCTATATCAACAGAGCATTCTTCGGCCTATATAGCTTAATGAATCAGTTGCAAGCCAATAGAATTGTAGTGAATAATTATAAGAAATTGGTGGTGTAATCTAGGTTAAATATCAATGTTTTAAGGCAATCAAAGAATGGTGAATAATGAATTATCTCTTGTTGGTCGTTAAGTCATTTTAATAGAAATGTTTGATTTCACGATTAAAAATTATAACTTTAATAATGTCAAACGATTACCCTAATTAGGGTGAAGTTTTTTATCATTATCTTTATAAAGTTATGAAACACTATTTAACACTACTATTCTTATCCGTTATTACAGTTGGTTTTTCTCAAAAACATCCAAAAGTAGATTTCTCTCAACTTGACCGCAGCGGAATGAAAACCGATTTATTGCTCACTGATGTAAAGCCTTTTACAGTATTAATTGACAATGAAAGAAGACAGTTCTCTATGTATGATTTCTCAGAGTCTTACCGAGAATTAGCCCAATCCGATTTGCTGAATCGCTTCCCAAACAGCGATAAAATTGAACAAAAAATTGAGCCTACCCTTTATAATTCCACGATTCCCATCGGGTTGATTCATACGCAATATGAACTTGTTAGTAAAGACGCTTATGATAAAGGGTGGGTAGTGATTAAGGACAATCAAATGATTAAAGACTCCAATGAATATATTTTTGATCAATATTCACAAACAATTATTTCTCCCCTTACCAAAAGAAAAAAAGGACTAAAAACAAAATTTCAAATAGACCCAGCGTTTTTTGTTAACACAACAGAGAATAACATAACACAAATAGAGGCGGATTTTGGAAATAAAGCAGGGTTTCAAAATATTTCAACTCACAATGAGGTTACTGTAAAGTACCATATAGAAGGAAAGAAGAAAATCATTTTTCGAGTACATTTTTCGAATGGTGAAATTGCAGAACGTGTCTCATTTTTGCAAGTCGATTATTCGAATGAAGATTTATTTGAATTATTTGGATTAGCAGTTGATACCGTAACCTCTGCATACATTCCCGACTTAACCATTTATGGTGACAGTTCTATCGCTCCAGGAAAGTGCGAATATCAGATTTTCCTCAGTGCAGACAGTATCTTTGACAAACCTATATTTATTGTTGATGGGTTTGACCCAGGAGACACCAGAGGTATTCTTTCTGTTTACAACATGCTCTCTTACACCGATTCGCTTGGCGACACTTTGAACATGGGAGATTATGTGCGTCAACATGCAGAACATGATGTGGTTGTGGTAAACTTCCCTACCTATGTGAATATGTATGGCGATACGATTGATGGTGGAGCTGATTATATCGAAAGAAATGCCTTAGCCCTAGTGTCGGTTATTGAAGAAATTAATAGTCTAAAAATTGGAAGTGAACAAAACGTTCTAATCGGACCAAGTATGGGGGGGTTAATTACCCGTTATGCTTTGCGATATATGGAGATGAACAACCTCAGTCATGATGCGCGTCTTTGGCTTTCGTTCGACTCACCGCATCAGGGTGCCAATGTGGCAATGTATGTTCAATATCTTGTCAATTATTTAGGGAATGGATATCCTGACATTGATGAATTAAAAGCCACAGTAGATGGATTATTACGAAGTAAAGCTGCTCAACAAATGTTGATTGATCACCTAGATGCACACGCAAGTGGAATGCCGCTCACCCAAAATGGCGCACCTGGCTATCGCAATGAATTTCAAAATCGTTTAGATTCCATAGGCTATCCTCAAGACACTCGAAATGTTTCGATGATCAATGGAAGTGGGATTGGAAATATTTTTCCAGATTTAGAGGGCAATGCAGTTTATCCAAATTACATTTCTATGGAAGGAGACATTGATGCGGGGACTGTAATTGGAGTAATCAATACCCGATTAAAAATTAAGGCCAAGTTTATGCCCTACGCTGGTCAAGTTTCTGAAATTTTAAACGCCAAAGCGCAAACACAAGTCGTTTTTTGGGTTACTGTGAATACATATACTGCTGATGCAGAACAAAACAACAATTCAGATGGAGTAGATTCAGCACCAGGAGGCTTATTTGATGTAATCGGCTTATTAAATGATTTTGAAATTGCTCCAGAATATGATGACTTACTCCAAGATGCTTTCAGTAAAATTAATGCCGGATACTTTAACTTTATTCCAGCAACTAGTGCAATGGCTTTATATAACGAACTAGATTATTATCATTCATTTAACTTGGGAGAGGGAGATATACCTTGGGACGATACCTTAAGCACCAATACTCAAACACCTTTCGTAAATTGGTATATGCCAGATGATAATCAAATCCATTGTTTGTTGACTCCAGAAAATGTTGCATTTGCCTTGTGTGAGATTATTGAGCCAGACTATGAATTAACAGTAACAACTGCTGATGAAATTGAAGTTTGTGAAGGTCAAAGTTTCAATACAAACATGAACTTTGAAGTCACCTTAGGCTGTTTTCAAATTGCTCATTTCGAAGTTACAGGAAACCCGACAGGCAGTTTAGCAGAACTTAATCACAATGAACTCACAGCCGACGGGACACTTACATTGCATTGCGAAGATTTCCCTCCTGGAAGTTATACTTTGCTCATTGTTCCAAATGGAAAAACAGATAAAGCGGCAGAAATTTCTGTAGTTGTTCACGAAAACATTCCTGATTTGACTGGAACAACAGAATACAGCTTAGATGGAGGCATTACTTTTAATCAAGCGGATAGTGTTGTGGTTGATGAAGGCACAAATATCAATTTAAGCTTACCTCTTGAGATGAGTATAGGAACTGTTGAGTGGTTTGATCCATCTGGAATTTCATGGGGAAGTAATCCATTGATTGAAGACATCCAACTTCAGAGTATTGAAGAAGGGACATGGACTGCAGTAATTACATCTCCATACAATTGTAATGTTTATAACGTCCCTACTGTTATTGAATTTAAAATAATTGTTAGAGAAATATTATCTCTTAAAACACTTGATGTAGAAAGCATAAAAGTCTATCCTAATCCAAGTCAAGATTTAATTACCATTGAAGGACTGCCTAAAAATGGAGACCTTCATATTGAAGTTATTAATGAAATAGGACAAGTTATTCAAAGTAAAACCTATAATTCAGTAGGAAGTTTAACTATTGATCTGCAAAATTTATCGAGTGGGAATTATCAAATTAGAATCGAAACAGAGGGAGAAACTTTTCATCAGAAAATCGTTAAATTATAAATGGCTCGAATGAATTTGAACTTAAGCTTTGACCATATTGAGCGGTACAACAAGAAATACGCCTTTGTAACACAAGGTATAAACCACAGAAAAAGCGAAATCAATTGATTTCGCTTTTTTAATTCATGATTGATTATTTACTTCGCTGAGGGCTAAAGCCGTTTCTCATTATTTTATCAATCCAATCTCTCTTAATCTTTGCATTAAATATTCACCAGCAGTGATGTCTTCATATGCTTTCGGATTTTCTTCATCAATACAAGAAGGCAAACAATCTAAACGCATATCTGATCTTGGATGCAAGAAGAAAGGTACAGAGTATCTGCTTGTTCCCAAATTTTCTTTTGATGGATTAATTACACGGTGTGTTGTCGATTTTAATTTATTGTTGGTTAAACGTTGTAACATATCTCCAACATTTACAACAATATGGTCTTCAATAGAAGTTACAGAAACCCATTCATTTTGTTTGTTCAAGACTTGTAAACCATCTGCTGAAGCTCCAACCAATAAAGTAATCAAGTTGATGTCTTCATGTTCTCCTGCACGTACAGCTCCTTCTTCAATTTCACCTGTTATTGGTGGATAATGAATAGGGCGTAAAATACTGTTTCCATTGTGGATATGCTCGTTGAAGTAAGTCTCTTCTAATCCAAGGTGAAGTGCAATCGCACGTAATAAGTGTCTTCCAGCATCTTCAAAAGCTTTGTACGAAGCTTTTCCTACTTTTAGAAATTCAGGCTGTTCCTCAACACTCACGTTTTCAGGATATTGTTCACCAATTGGGTCATTGTCTTCAACAAATTGACCAAAGTGCCAGAATTCTTTCAAATCTCCAGCCGTTTTCCCTTTGGCATGTTCTGTTCCAAAAGGAGTATATCCTCGCTGACCTCCTATTCCAGGTATGTTATACTTATTCTTGATGGCTTCATCTTGACCAAAGAAAATTTTCATTTGATCATATAATTCGTCAATTAATTCTTGCGAAATACCATGGTTTTTAACGGCTACAAAACCAATACCTTCATAGGCAGCACCTAATTCATCTATAAACTTCTGTTGTGCTTTTTTATCTCCTGATAAAAACTCAGATAAATCAACAGAAGGAATACCTTGTGGATTACTCATAATATCATTGTTTTTAACAAAAATAGCAATATTTATTTTATATACTATTCTCAGATCGATGTTGAGAAAAGGTCAGTCTTTTGGATTGTTTTTCTGTTCAATATACGCTTTGGCCGCTTTGAATTGAGCTTCAAATTCTTCTTCGTTACTCAGTTGATACATTTCCATTTCTGAAGCAAGCATATCTTGAATTTGTAATTGTTCGAAATACTTCTTGGCATGAACAATATGAACCAAAAAACGTTTACCTACTAATTGAACTTCTTCAAATGTAGTTGCTGAAGTTACTTTGTAGAAAGACTTATTGTCAAATCGTTTTCTATATTGTGGAAAGTCCATAAATTTGTATCATTAATTGAGAACACAAATGTATATTAATTCAGAACATAAAAAAGCACAAGAGCTGTTGGATGAGCAAAAGTTTGAGAAATCGCTGATTGCTTTTAACAAGGCTTTAAAATTAAATCCAAATCATCCTGATATTTTATCTCACAGAGGAGTGCTTCATTTGCATATGAATCAAAAGAAAAAGTGTTTTGATGACCTTGAACTTTCTTTGAGATTGGACAAGGATTATAGCTACAGATACGCCGCTTTGGCTTATGCCAAAGACTACTTCGGTGATTTAGATGCGGCCATCGAACTATATGAAAAAGCAGTGCAGGTAGACCCTGAAGACGCTATTTCTCACAACAACCTTGGTTTACTTATGGAAAAACGCGGATATCAAAAGAAAGCCAAAGAGAACTTTGAAAAAGCAGACCGTTTAGCAGAAATTCATGAAGGCATGCTCAACAAAATGGATGAACTTGAAAAGCAAGAAGAAAGTTTCAATAAAGAAAATACAGAAACAAAGGAAGAAAAATCAAACCCTCTTCCTAAACCAGGTTCATTAAACATTCCAAAAGGTGAGCCTTTGCAGCCTAAAAAGTTAAAACCTGATGCTCAGCAAACTTTCGGACAAGTGTCTAAAGATTTGGTTACAAAAAAGAGTGTTTTTAAAGAATTTATAGGGTTTGTTAAAAATGGATTTAAACTAAAGGAATGACCAAAAAAGAGAAAGCAGAATTTATTATGGAAGAATTGGACAAGGTGTACCCTACAACTCCAGTTCCTCTTGATCATAAAGATCCATATACTTTATTAATTGCAGTGTTGCTATCTGCTCAATGTACAGATGTTCGTGTCAATAAAATAACGCCTTATCTTTTTGCCAAAGCTGACAATCCTTACGATATGGTTAAGCTTTCTGTTGAAGAAATTCGTGAAATCATAAAACCATGCGGATTATCTCCTAGAAAATCAAAAGCCATTCATGAACTTTCGCAAATATTAATTGACAAACATGATGGTGTTGTTCCTGACAACTACGAAGATTTAGAATTCTTACCCGGTGTTGGACACAAAACTGCAGCTGTGGTGATGTCACAAGCCTTTGGTATTCCTGCATTTCCAGTTGACACACACATTCATAGATTATTGTATAGATGGGGAATTTCGAACGGAAAAAGTGTAGAACAAACAGAAAAAGATGCGAAGAAAGTGTTTCCTAAAGAAAAGTGGAACAAATTACATTTGCAAATCATCTTTTATGGACGAAGTCATTCTCCTGCAAGAAGTCCGAAGTTAAGTGTAGATTATATTACGGAGGCGATTGGAACGAAGAAGGTGTTGAAAGATTATAAACCGTAAATAATTATGAGTGATGAATTATGAATGTTGAATTGTGTACTTCCCTTAATAACGTTGACCGCTTTAGTTAATTAAACAACGATAAAATCAAATAAATTAGAAATTAGATTTATGAAACATCCCTTCTATTATATATTAATATTTGTTTTGCTTTTACCCACCTTCATGTCTTGTAAAAGCACAAATAAAATCAATCAGGATGATATTCCAATTGGCAATGGAAGATATTTCATTACAAACGACTCTTTTGACCATGATTCATACCACAACGATATTAGATCCAAAGGTTTAAGAAGCAAAGACACATATATTAGAATTGAAGGAGCAATTGATATCCAGCCAATCAGGTCAAGACCAGAATCAATAAACGGATATGGAAAATCTGCAACAATTGAAGTCAAATCTGTTAATGACAAAAAGTTCAATGTTCATGACCAAAGTTTCAATGTTAGTCCACAAGGGACTATTTTCATAATTAATGACAGTACTATTAACTTTCTTATTAAGATTAACAAGTCCAACCTTAGATTCTCAGAACTTAAAGAACTACCCAATAAGATGAAAATAATAGGTAATTATACATTCTATGGAGACACAGTCAAACATCCTCTAATAATTGATGCTATTTTAAGTTCCGATGAATTAAATATATACAATCGCTTTGTTAGTGGTGCGATTGAGGAAGAACTAGGTTTAACAATCGATAAATCTATTGTAAAAGGACTAGTTGTTGAACATCATGATTACTTTAACTCCGATTTACCGAAACTACTCTCTGAATTTTCTTCTGTAGAAACCTTATATATTAGAGGTTTCATGAATGATCAACCATTTCCAGAAGAAATTTATTCTTTTAAAGAACTGAAATCTATAACTTTTGATGTTACGAATGTAAACGCGGATGGATCACTGAAAGAACATTCAGAAACAATATTTCAACTCCCTGAAAGGGTATTTAGAATACCGAAAATCAAATCATTATACTTCAACCATGTCTACCATTTTGTTTTTCCTGAAATCCCCAAAGGATCTTCATTGGAAAGGTTCATAGTAATGAGTAGTTGTATAATAGATAGCTTACCAAACTCATTTTCAAACTTAACTCATCTGAAGTATTTGAGCATTTACGGTACTTCAATCAAGTCTGCATTACCTAACAATCTAAACAAATTAGTTTTACTAGATACGCTTAAAATTAATTTGCCAGATGCTGTCATTCCTGAAAACTTCGGTCCATGGAGCAATATAAAAAAGGTTGAAATTTTACAATCAAACCAATCCAATATAGATAAATCTGAATTTAAAAGTAGAATTGAGAAAAATAATCAAGTTCTTTATAATATATTTTCAAATGCTGATGAACTTAAAATAAATGGTGTATCATCCATAATGAAAAACTAAATTTTTGAATTGATTATAAACCGCAGGTAATTATGAGTGATGAACTGTGAATGTTGAATTTCCACATTCGTAATTCGTAATTAAAAAATTCGTAATTTAATTATTACCTTTCCGTCATGGCAGAACAAATTAACCGTGAGTATTTAGAGCAGTTTGGGAACCTTGAGGTTCTTGCTAAACAAATTGTTGAAGGCTTTATTACTGGGCTTCACAAGAGTCCTTTTCATGGGTTTTCTGTTGAATTTTCTGAACATCGATTATACAACTCTGGTGAGTCTACAAAACACGTGGATTGGAAGTTGTATGCCCGAACAGAAAAGCTATTCACCAAAAAATATGAGGAAGAAACGAACTTACGTTGTCAGTTTGTTTTAGATGCTTCCAGTTCAATGTATTTTCAGCAAGAAGACAATTGGTCTAAATTAAAATACAGTATTTACGGAATTGCTGCTTTAATGGAATTACTCAAGCGTCAACGTGATGCAGTAGGACTTTCTGTTTTTACCGATGAGTTAGATTTGCATACAGAAAACAAATCATCCAATATTCATCACCGCTATATTTACGCCGAATTGGAAAAACTATTGCACCAATACGATGCAAAAGAGGTCAAAACAACAGAGGCCGTTCAAGTACTTCACGATATCGCCGAATTGTGTAAACGTAGAAGTTTAATCGTTGTCTTTTCTGATATGTTGAATGATCCTGAAAATAAAGACAAACTTTTTGAAGCACTACAACATTTAAAACACAATAAGCATGAAGTGATTTTATTTCATGTGGTAGATAAAAAGAAAGAACTGGACTTTCAGTTTGAAAATCGGCCTTACACCTTGGTAGATATGGAAACTGGTGAACAAATGAAGTTAGTTCCTGGAGAAGTAAAAGACCATTATACTAAACAAGTTGCTGAATACTTTAAAGAATTAGAGCAGAAATGTGGCGCTTACGGCATTGATTTTCATGAGTTGGATACCAATCAGCCTTTGAATGAATTGTTGGTGCAGTTTTTAGCAAAAAGAGGAAAAATGCGGTAACATTTCTTTTTTGTATTACTCATCCTCGTCTGTTTTCAAAGCGTTCATGAGCTCCCTGCGGTCGGTTGACCATAAAAGAAAAAAAAAGTCCCAACAATACTGCTGAGACTTTCCTTAAATATAATTAATATCTTAATTTCTATACAAAGTAGCTTTCACCGCTTTTATAATTCTATCCACATTCGGCAATGCTTCTTCCATTAAAGTTGGAGAGAATGGGAATGGTGTATCTGATTGCGTCACTCTCATTACTGGCGCATCCAAATAATCGAAAGCATAACGTTGTAAATGATACGCCATTTCAGATGAAATTGACGCCAATGGCCAAGACTCTTCAACCACCACACAACGGTTTGTTTTTTTGATCGACTCTACAACAGTTCCATAATCGATTGGTCGAACAGTACGCAAATCAATTACTTCACACTCGATTCCTTCCTTTTGTAATTCATCTGCAGCTTTGTATGCTTCTTTGATGATTTTACCGAAAGAAACGATCGTCACATCCTTTCCTTTTCTTTTTACATCTGCTAATCCAATTGGAATAAGGTATTCTCCTTCTGGAATTTCACCCTTATCTCCATACATTTTTTCAGACTCAAAGAAAACAACAGGGTCTTCATCACGAATTGCTGACTTCAACAAGCCTTTAGCATCTGCTGGATTTGATGGCGTTACTGCTTTTAACCCTGGAAAGTGTGCATACATGGATTCAAAAGACTGAGAATGTGTTGCTGCTAATTGTCCTGCAGTTCCATTTCCTCCTCTAAAAACGATTGGGCAATGGTATTGACCACCTGACATTTGCAACATTTTGGCAGCACTATTAATAATTTGATCAGCGGCCAAGATGGCGAAGTTCCAAGTCATGAATTCTACGATCGGTCTCAATCCATTCATTGAGGCTCCTACCGCGATACCGGCAAATCCGAGCTCTGCAATAGGGGTGTCAATCACACGTTTTGCTCCAAATTCATCCAACATTCCTTGTGAAACTTTATATGCACCGTTATATTCGGCTACTTCTTCACCCATTAAAAATACATTCTCATCACGACGCATTTCTTCTGACATCGCTTCCCTTAGGGCTTCTCTAAATTGAACTGTCTTCATTATTAAAGTCTTATATTTTCCTTTTATACAAAAGTAAATTGAAGTGGTAAAACTAAGAAATTTTGCATTGAACCATATAGAAACATCATCTTTTTTCTTTAATTTCTATCCGAATGAATAGAATCACTTATTTTTATCGTTAATTGTACAAGAAATTAAATTTTAACACAGCTTATATCATGAAAAAAATTGGAATACTCACATCAGGTGGAGACGCACCAGGAATGAACGCAGCAATTCGTGCCATTACAAAATCGGCCATGCATTATGGAATTCAAACCGTGGGTATTCGTGATGGATTTGAAGGACTGATGAAAGGAAGGTTCATCAATATGAAATACACTGATGTTGACAATATCATTCAACGAGGTGGAACCATATTAGGATCTGCGCGCTGTTTAGAATTCAAAGACAAAGAAGCCCGAAAAAGTGCAGTGCAAAATGTAAAAGATGCAGGTATAGAAGGTTTAATAGTTATCGGTGGTGATGGCTCATTTCGCGGTGCACATGTACTAGCTCAAGAAGTGAACATTCCAGTGATTGGCTTACCCGGAACAATTGACAATGACTTATATGGAACCGAGGCCACCATTGGATACGATACTGCACTCAATACAATCGTTTCAGCTATTGATAACATTCGAGATACAGCCTCCTCGCATAAACGCGTATTCTTTGTTGAGGTTATGGGACGAAATTCAGGGTTCTTGGCCTTAAACTCTGCTATTGCTTCAGGTGCTGAATCTGTACTCATCCCAGAAACAATCACCGATATAGAAGCATTGGCTGAACAACTTAGAACTCAAAACAAAGGACGCCGAAGTAGTATTGTTATTGTTGCAGAAGGAGATGAAGAAGGAGGAGCTATGGACATCATGCGAAAAATCCAACCACACCTAAAAGATTTCAGGTTACGCACAACCATTTTAGGTCATATTCAACGAGGTGGCTCTCCCTCCTATTTTGACAGAGCATTAGCTACACGTTCTGGAGTGATGGCTGTAGAATTGCTAATGAAAGGCATCTCAAATAAAATGGTAGGCATCAAAGCCGATGAATTAATCACAGTTGATTTTAAAGACGCCATTGAAAAACACGCCATTCCAAATCTGGAAAAAGAGGATATTTTGAAGAAGTTGTTAACGAAGTAAATTAACAACAATACATAAAAATATATAAAACACTAAAAATCAAACACATAATAACCAACCTTAGAGATTTACGCATATATTATAGGGAAAATATAGATTTGTTTATATCTTAGATTTAAAACTACTATACTATGATGCGCAAAAACTACTCTCTTATACTCATTTTTCTGGGGATCACTTTGTGTTCCTTTTCACAACACACATATTCTTTAGAGTTAAATTCCTATAATGGAAAACACCCAAAAGAAGTATTGGATGATATTTCTCAACATTTTGATAACTACAATAGACATATCACAGATAAAGTAATCGTCTTTGAATCTAAAGTTCCTATTTCTAACGAAAAAATGACTGAGATAGCAGAGGTGTCTGGCTATACAATCAAAGAATTTAAACTGGTTTCCACAAAAGAAGAAGAGGAAGATAACTCCAAGGTCATTTTTAAAAACTAAAATCAAGCTATTATGAAAACAACTATAATTCAAGTTGCTATATTAATAGTAACCTTAGTAACTAATTCGCATTTAATGGGTCAGCCTTGTTCATCTGTAATCCCAATGTCATGTGGAACTGTTTATACAGCAAATTTGATTCAAGGAGCAGGAGTGTGGGATAATTATACTGGGACTTCACTTAATTACTATGGTTCTGAACAGGTATGGAGCTTTACTCCTTCAACAACAGATAACTATACATTTAATTTAGATCAAGGTGTTAATGATGCTGATTTCTTTTTAATGGATGCTTGTGGAAATTTGGCTGGTAATTTATCTGGTGGGTACTGGTCAGGACTAAGCAATATGACTGTAAATCTAACCGGGGGAACAACTTATTATTTAATTGCAGATTTATACAGTAATAGCGCTAACTCTACTGTCACTGTAGGCGTGGATTGTCTTGCTTCATCTGCTCCTCCCAACGACTTATGCTCTGGAGCGACTAACTTACCTTGCGGAACAACAAATTTAGCTGGAACAACAGTTAATTCAACCTCAGTTGCTCATGGTACAGGTTGCACTATGAGCAATTATGGTGCATGGTACTCTTTTATTGGTGATGGAAATTCAACAACAATAAGTGCTTCTCCAGCCTCTGGATACGAAATAGAAATGTCGATATCATCAGGCTCATGTGCCAGTTTAACAAATATAGTATGCAGGGACGCAGGGAATCCTGAGACACATACTTTTACAACTACTAATGGTGTAACCTATTTTGTTTATATCGCCCATTGGTCACTCAGTTCCTCCACAACAGGAACATTTACAATTTCCAGGAGTTGTGCAGCAGTAACTCCTGTTTGCAATGACCTATCAGTAAACACAACACTATTTTCACAAAGTGGGTTAACAACATGTGGCAGCGGTGACGACTTTTCTTCATCTGATGTTTGTGGAAGTTCTTACATGAACGGAGAAGATTTTGTTATTGAATATACACCAAATACAACGGAATGTATCGACATAGCCTTGACTAATACAAATACTTGGACTGGAGTATTTCTTACTGATGGATGTCCGAGTAGTTCCTCAGCGACCTGTCTTGGAGAAGCTACAAACTCCTCTGGGAACCCAACATTAAGCGGGATGAATGTAGTAGCTGGACAGACATACTACATTACTATATCCACCTATCCTTCTCCAGACTGTACACCATTTGGTATTGATATAACTGCTTGCCCACCACCAGTCATGGGACAAGACTGCCCTGGTGCAGAAATGGTTTGTAGCAATACTTCTTTCGCTGGAAATTCAAGTGGTTTTGGGACACAAGAACTTGACGCCAGCAATCAAGGCTGTTTAAGTTCAGGCGAAAAAGAGTCTTCTTGGTACTATGTAAACATTGGTAGTAATGGAACATTAGAAATGACAATCTCTCCAGTTGCTTCTGATGATTATGATTGGGCGATATGGGGACCTTTTTCAAGCACCAATGCTTCCACCAATTGCCCCCCTACCTCAGACCCCATCCGCTGTAGTTATGCTGGTGGTGATGGAGATACAGGAATGGGAAATGGAGCTACTGATTTTTCTGAAGGAGCAGGTGGCAATAAATGGATTGCCCCATTAAATGTAATTGATGATGAAATCTATATTTTACTTATTACTAACCACTCAGCTTCTAGTCAACCATTTAATTTGAATTGGGGAGGCACTGCAGGACTTGACTGCACACCTATATCTCTTCCTGTAGAATTAACATTTTTCACTGGAAATAAAACAGGAAATATTAACCATCTTTCTTGGGAAACAGCAACAGAAACCAATAATGATTATTTCATTTTAGAACATTCTGTGGATGGTTTTGCTTGGTCAGAAATAACTAAAATGAATGGTGCTGGAAATTCAACTGAAATCAACAACTATTCTTTTGACCACAGAGACTTTCCGAAAACCATCAACTATTACCGTTTAACGCAAGTTGATTTTGATGGAAAAAGAGAGACCTTCGAAATTGTATCGATTGACAACTCTTCAGACCGAAAATTAATTAAAACTGTAAACATGATTGGTCAAGAGGTAAACGAAAATTACAAGGGAGTGGTTATCGATTATTATGATGATAATACAGTTGTAAAAAGATATCAAAAGTAATTATATAATAATTAGTGAAGCTTTAAAAAAGTGAGTTATTTTAAATGGCCAATTACGAATTACGAAAAATGTATAATTCATCTTTTGGTAATTCGTAATTAAACAATTCGTAATTAACTACGGCGTTGTAGAACTCACCGGTAAAATTTTCCCATTAAAGAATCTTGGCGCATTGTAAGCAAAGTCTACAATAAATTCAGCAATTTCCGCAGCTGAAACAGGCGCCTTTAATCCTGGGAAAGCTTCTTCCAACATTTCGGTTTGCGCAGCTCCCAAACACAGGCAATTCATTTTTATTTTTGTGTCTTTATATTCTTCAGCAAAAAGTTCCGTGAAGCTAGTTATTCCAGCCTTTGAAGTTGAGTAAGCAGACAATCCTGGAAACTTAACACTTCCTTGGAAAGCGCCCATGGTAGAAATATTTACGATGTGACCACCTTTTTCTATCATCTTAGGCACCATGTATTGGGTTGCATGCATCACTCCTACAGCATTGGTTTGATAACATTCGTTTATGTCCTCACGTTTCAGTTCTAAAAATGGTTTATTCACCAACTTCCCTGCGTTATTGACGACAATATCGATTGTAGGAAATTGCTTCAACACTTTATCCAAAGCATCATGTAAGTCTTCATCCATTAAATCTAAATGAGCACAATGGATATTTTCTGCAGTGAACTGCGCTTCCATCGCTTCAAGGTTTCGTGACAATGCGATTACGGTGTTGGATTTATAGGCAGAAAACTGATGAACCAACTCTCTACCTATTCCTCTACTTGCTCCTACAACTACAATTACTTTACTCGTCATAACTAATAATTAACTCTTCACTATTTGGATGCGCTTGACAGGTTAAAATGTAACCTTCCTCTATCTCGCTATCTGTTAACGTAAAGTTTTTGTCCATGGTTGCTGAACCTTTAATCACTTTCGCTTTACAAGTACAGCAGATTGCACCACGACATGAGTACGGAGCATCTATTCCATAACTTTCAGCTTCTTCTAAAATAGTATCACCATCCGAAGCTAAATCAAAATGTTCTTTTTCATCATCCAGAATTATGGTCACTTTCGAAACACCATTGAAATCTGAAACAACGGCTTCACTTGAAGATTCCATCAGTACTGGGGTAGTAAATAATTCATAGAATATTTTGTCTTCCGCTACACCGAATCTCTTCAATACATTTTGTGCATTGATAATTACTGGTTCAGGACCACAAATATAGAACCCTTGTGCCTTTAACAACTCTAAATTACTTTTGATGATTCCGGTAATTACCTCTTCCGTCATCATCCCAAACATAACTCCTTCTTTTTCTTCTTCTGAGAAAATATGTGTTGTTTTAACTTTATCTTCAGATAATGCTTCTAGTTCAGCTTTGAACATAATAGACGCTTCATTTCTGTTGGCATAGAATAAGTCAAGATGTCCATCTTTGGTTCTGTTGATTAATTTAGCAATTGAAAGTACTGGCGTAACACCACTTCCAGCTGCGATTGCAACATATCTACCTTCAACTTTAGACATTTTAAAATTCCCCATCGGAAAACTCACCTCTACTTCATCACCTGCCTTAGCAACATCATTAAAGTAAGAAGAGACAATTCCTTTCTCTACTTTTTTAATTCCAATTGCCAGCGGTTCATTCACATCGCTACAAATCGAATATGAACGTGTGATGTCTTTTCCATCCACCTTTACAATAACATTTATATATTGTCCTGGGATGTAAGTATAACTTTCTTTCAAGGCAACAGGAACATCAAAAACAACCTTCACTGCATCAGCAGTCAAACGGTCAATTTGTTTGATTTTAAGCACAGCGCTTGAGGAATCTTTCTTTCCTTTTTTAGCTGGAGCAGACTCCTTTTTACCACCAAACATTTTCTTTAAAAAACTCATAATTCTATTTTAACCTTGTTATTAATCATCAAAAGAAACCACTAACTTTTCACTTACAGGGTGTGCTTGACAGGTCAAGATATATCCTGCTTCAACTTCATCTTCTTCTAAAGCGTAGTTGACATCCATTCTGGCTTCACCTTCTACAACCTTTGCTTTACAAGTACAGCAGACACCTCCTTTACAAGAAAAAGGAACATCTGCACCCGCTTTTGAGGCGGCATCAAGAATGCTCATCCCATCACTTTCCAATTTCAGTAGCACCTCTTCACCATCCAGTATTACCTTAACATTGGCATCAACTTTTTGCGATGCAGGTACATTAGGTAGCGGACTTGGTTTACTTTGAGTTGGAGAGGTAAACAATTCAAAGTGCACTTTTTTAGGGTCGAATCCAGCTTCAGCAAACACGTCTTTCACTGCGTGAATAGTAGGTTCTGGTCCACAAACAAAAACTTCGTCTATGGTTTGTCCTTGAAGAACCGCTTTATAAATCTGTTCAATTTTATTTTTATCCAACAATCCTTCTTGAAGATTATTTCCGATTTTTTCATCGCTAAACACATGCATCAAGCTAAACTTGTTCATGTATTGATTTTTTAAATCCTCTAATTCATCACGGAAAATGATGTGGTCAAAACCGCGGTTTCCATATATTAAAGTAACATTG
Organism: Brumimicrobium sp.; assembly: GCF_048268645.1. NCBI lineage: Bacteria > Pseudomonadati > Bacteroidota > Flavobacteriia > Flavobacteriales > Crocinitomicaceae > Brumimicrobium > Brumimicrobium sp. The sequence continues at coordinate 24,118 of NZ_JBLWVE010000020.1, forward strand.
CTTTTTGGTGCTGTATGTAAAATTGTTTTGATGAGAGACATCACCGGAGTTACTCCCGAACCTCCAGCAAAAAACAAGAATGATTTTTCGGTATCTTCGGAAATTTCCGTTGTAAAGTTCCCCATAGGAGTCATTACTTCAATTTCATCACCTACTTTCAATACTTCATTCGCAAAAGTTGAAAATTTACCATGCTGCATTCTTTTTACAGCAACTCGCAATTCATTTTCTTGCAATCCTGTACATACAGAATAAGACCTTCTGATGTCTTCTCCTTCTAGGGTTGTTCTAAAAGTTAAATATTGTCCAGGTTTATAGTTATAACTAGTTGTCAACTCTTTAGGTACTGTTAAAGCTATAGATACAGCATCTTGAGTTTCTTGACGAATATCTTTAACTTTTAAAGTGTGAAATCTTGGATTCATAATTTTCTATTTCTATGCTTACAAATTTAACAACTAAAGCCATAATTCTTGGTTTAGGAGGTATAATTTTATATCTTACTTATAAAAACTGTACAAACTATGTGGACAAATGATGAATGGCTTCAGATATAGCAAATAATTTTATAAATTTGTGGGGATGGAGTTCTTTTCACAAGAACTGACTTGCATAAAAAACTAAAAACAATGGAGAAAGATAATTTAGAGGTTTTAGATAGGAATTTTCAGGACAAAGTTGATCGGGAGATTAAAATTGAACCGAAAGACTATATGCCAGATGCTTATCGTAAAACTTTGATTCGCCAAATATCTCAGCATGCCCATTCTGAAATTGTTGGACAATTACCAGAGGCCAACTGGGTGACACGTGCACCAAACTTAAGAAGAAAAGCCGTTTTATTGGCTAAAATTCAAGATGAGGCTGGACATGGACTATATTTATATAGTGCTGTAGAAACACTAGGAGCTGACAGAGAAGATACAATTGATGACTTACATTCAGGAAAAGCTAAATATTCGAGTATATTTAATTACCCTACGCTGTCTTGGGCAGACATGGGGATGATTGGATGGTTAGTGGACGGTGCAGCAATTATGAACCAAGTTCCACTATGCCGTTGTTCTTACGGTCCTTATGCGCGTGCAATGGTACGTGTATGTAAGGAAGAATCTTTTCACCAACGTCAAGGTTTTGAAATCGTTGTTCAACTGATGAAGGGAACAAAAGAACAAAAAGAAATGGCGCAAGAGTCTTTAAATAGATGGTGGTGGCCTGCTTTAATGATGTTTGGTCCTAATGATGCAGATTCTAAACATACTGCTCAATCAATGAAGTGGAAAATTAAACGTCACACCAACGACGAACTAAGGCAAATGTTTGTTGATGTTACTGTTCCACAAGCAGAACAAATTGGGTTAAAAATTCCGGACAAAGACCTGAAATTTAACGAAGAAACAGGGCATTATGACTTTGGTGAAATCGACTGGGATGAGTTCTGGCAAGTGGTTAAAGGTCACGGTCCATGTAACACAGAACGTGTTGCCGCACGTAGAAAAGCAAAAGAAGACGGAATGTGGGTAAGAGAAGCTGCAAACGCTTATGCTGAAAAGAGAGCTAAACGCAATAAAAAAGCTTCCTAAAATATTATTTTAAGTAAAGAAATTATGAGTAAAAAAGAATGGCCACTTTGGGAGGTTTTTATCCGAAGTAAACAAGGGTTAAGTCACAAACATGTTGGTAGTTTACGCGCTGCTGATGCAGAAATGGCAGTGAATAATGCACGTGACGTTTATACACGTCGCAGCGAAGGAGTAAGCATCTGGGTAGTTGAATCGGCAAATGTTGTTGCTTCTGATCCTTCTGAGGCAGGACCTTTATTTGAACCTGCTAATTCAAAAGCATACCGTCACCCAACATTTTATGAAGTACCTGAAGGTATCAAACACATGTAAGCCACGGAAATGACAAAACAAGAAGCATTATTTGAATTTTTATTGCGCAAAGCAGACGATAGCTTAATCATCGGGCACCGTTTATCGGAATGGTGTGGACATGGTCCTATCCTTGAAGAAGACATCGCTTTGACGAATATAGCACTTGACTTAATTGGTCAGGCAACAGAGCTCTATAAATACGCAGCTAAGGTAGAAGACAAAGGGAGAACTGAAGATGATTTGGCCTTTTTACGTCTTGAAAGAGAATATAAAAATGTTCTTTTAGTAGAGCAACCGAACGGAGACTTTGGTAAAACAATAGTTCGTCAATTTTTCTTTGATCACTTTGAACATTTATTCTACGAAGGACTAATGAACAGCAAAGACGAAAGAATTGCGGCTATTGCAACAAAGACCATCAAAGAGATTAAATATCATTTAAGACACTCTAGTGAATGGGTGATCCGCTTGGGAGATGGTACTGAAGAATCGCACGAACGCGTTCAAGAATCAGTTACTGCACTCTCTCGTTTTATCGACGAAATGTTTTACCAAAACGAAGTGGATGAAATTTTAATTAAGGAAGGAGTTATTCCAGATGTAAAGTTATTCAAAGATGAATTCTATAAGAATATTGAAGCCATTCTTGAGGAAGCAACGCTTAAACTTCCCGAAGAAAACTACCAAATGAGCGGCGGTAGAAAAGGAGTTCATACAGAACATTTAGGCTATCTATTAGCAGAATTGCAATACATGCAAAGGACATATCCAGGAATGGAATGGTAAAATCAATTACGAATTACGAATGTTTGAATTCCGAAATATTTTAATTCAGAACTTATAACTGAACAATTCGTAATTCGTAATTCGTAATTCGTAATTCGTAATTCGTAATTTGTAATTTGTAATTTGTAATTAAATAATTCAAAATTAACTATGAAGGCAGAAGATATATGGGCAATGCTTGAGGACGTTACAGACCCAGAGGTACCTGTATTGACTGTCGTTGACCTTGGGGTTGTACGTGACGTTATTCAATTAGAAAAAAACCATTGGAAGATTGTAATCACACCTACTTATACAGGATGTCCTGCAATGCAAGTCATTGAAGAAGACATTAAGGAACGTTTAGGTAAAGAGAAAATCACTTCAGAAGTAGAATTGGTGCTTTCTCCAGCGTGGACAACAGACTGGTTGAGTCAAGAAGGACGTAGAAAGTTAGAAGAATATGGAATTACACCTCCACAAGATGAAGGAGATAAATCTGTACTTTTTGGTGAACGCCCTGTTATTCCTTGCCCAAGATGTAAGTCAAGAAACACAAGATTGATTTCTCAATTTGGCTCGACAGCCTGTAAAGCACATTATCAGTGCAATGATTGTCATGAGCCTTTTGATTATTTCAAATGTTTAAAATAAAAAATCTAAAAAATCAAAATGATGAAAAAAACTAAAATTTTAATGGCTACAGGAATGTTTTTCTTAGCAGGAATGATGTTCACAGCTTGTGGTGCTGAAACCACTGAAGCAGAAGTTCAAGAGCAAACAGCTGAAAAAACAGTTTACCAATGTCCAATGGATTGTGAGGATGGAAAAACTTACGATGAACCAGGACAATGTCCAGTTTGCGAAATGGATATCAAAGAAGTAAAATCTTAAAATGTAAAGGGCGATTTTCGAATCGCCCTTTTTTATTTCAATTCTGTTGTAATCGCCAATTTCAATCCTTTCTCCAATCCATTGTAACGGATTTCTACGAATCCTACCTGATGCCCTGTCAATTCCTTTGTATCAAACACCACATTGATTGGTGTCGTTTCGCCAGGAATTAATTCATTGTCATTGTATTCGAAAGTTATCGCCTCTCCAGAAACAACCACCTCATCAATCTTTATATTCTGCTCTCCAATATTCTTAAGGATGAATTGTTTCTCTATTCTATCCCCTGTGCTTTTAGTACCAGCATCATGTACAAGGGTGTTTGCTGTTAACAGCGTAGTTAAGACATCATCTTGTCGAATCACATCAACACTTTGAATTTCAATTTTTCGTTCTATCGCAGCAGCACGAGAATACACTGAGTTCTTTTGGTCGTTTGGATTATCACTGACTATTTGGTCTGCTTCATACTCTCCAAAAGGCACTTGGGTAATTCTTAGCGCCCCACCATTCTCCGCAGTTTCATCCAAGTATTTTCGGAAAACGCCATTATCATAAGCCCTCAAATAATTGACCATGGAGGCAATTCTACGTTTGGTCAAGTTGACATTATAATCTGTTTTCGCTAATGGACTTGCAAATCCTTTAACGGTCAACTCGATTTTTCTTCCTCTATCTAATTCTATCAAAAGTAAATCTCTAAACTGGATTAAGTCACGCACTCCTTGATCCACATATTCAGTAAAGAAATCCTCAATATCGTCTTTGGCATCATCGGAACGCTCTCCTCGTAATCCTGAAGAGTATTCCTTTTTATACTGGTCTATCATCGCCGTATACTCATTATAGCTATCAATATAATTAACATTAGAAGTGGTGTCCCATGAACGGGGATTAGGTACATCATTATGAAAATACAAAGTGACAGGTAACCTACGGTTTAAATCCTCCAAAGATTCCTCAATTGTAGGAGGTAAATCGATTAACTTTTCTCTAACCATAAAGATATCACTACAACAGGTTGGGTTTTTGCTGTAGTTACTTCCCAAACGATTCGAACTAAAAAAAGCGGTATCTTTAGTTGCGGTTTGAAAGTAATACAAATCATTGGCTGGTGAATTGATTGGTTCCATTAAGTTTTCAGGCGTTTCAAAAGAAGTGTTATAGTAGGACTTAAAAATATCATATCCACCAAATCCATCATACCAAGAACTACTGAAATACAACGTTGTGTTTTCACTGTCCCAATAGGGTGATAATTCATTATCTGCAGTGTTAATCCTTTTGATGTTTCTTGGTTTTTGAAACTGATTTCCATTCTTAATAAAGCTATACCAGATATCCATTCCTCCCCTTCCTCCTTCACGGTCTGATGCATAAAACAGGACTTCGCTCCCCTCCCATTCTCCAATGTATGGCATTGTTGTATTCGCACCTTCATAGTTAATGATGCTTCCTAAGGTATCCACATCGACAAAGCGATTACCTTCAACGTAAGCCACTAAAATCTTACATTTATAATTATAGCCGTTATCTCCACAGTAACTAAAGTAAAAACGTTTATGATCTAAGCTAAACGTACCATTTCCTGTGTGCACACCTTCCAAGTGTAGATCGCTGATTAACTCCTCTTCGGCGAATGCACTGTCGTTAATTGCTGAACGGTAAAGGTGCGTGCTATAAGATGGATCGTAAACTTCTTCAGCTGTTCCAACAGAATCTGCACGCAAGGATGAAAAAATCAACTGATTATTGAATACTCGGTGTCCAAACTCGGCATTGGCAGTATTGATATGATCAGGAAGGGCTTCAAACACATGATGAGTTGAATCCCCTTGATTTGATTTCGCCCAAACGCAGGACTGCATTTCCACCCTACTCTTGCGGTATAAATATCCTCTTGGATCTTTTCGGTATTTCTTTTTGGCGGTTTTAAAAACTTCCAATGCTTCGTCATATCTTCCCGATTGTTTGAGCATCAATCCATATTGTAATAAACTTGAAGGATAGAGCTGAGTACCTTCTCTATCATAAACTTTCCCATAGTAAAAAGCCGCTTTTCGATAATCTTTGTAAGCCCTCAAAGTCTCCGCGTACTCCCAAAGTGTATTTATGGTATTGGAATCAATAGCCATTGCCTTTTCATAATATTCCAAGGCGTAGATGTAATCTCCAGAAGCATATTTCTCTTGGGCAAATTCAAGATATTTCTTTAGCTCTTGTTGGGCTGACAAAGCTGTAGAGAAAAAAACCATTAATATGACTATATATAATCTGGACATACTCTATGTTTTATATGCTTTGGGTTAAATCTGTGAATGATATATCGTAAACTGAACTCAATTCCTCCTCTTGCTCTACTTGCAGGTACTAAACTTGAAGTATTGATGTCATAAGAAATTCCTGCCCACCAATTTTGATATTCCATTCCTGCTGAAAGATAAAAAGCATCACTACTTCGCATATAGATTCCACCCATAATAGCGCGATAAACCCCTAGTCGATCAACTAAAATGTAACGGGCTTGAGAACCTAGAATCAACTCTCGGTATTTCCCTTGAAGATTCAGTTGAATACTCGGCAAAATATCCCAATCAATTCCGATTTTATACTCTGCTCTTGCGAAAAAATTAAAACGTAAATCTCTTTTTACCTCATCGCCAAAGAAACCTTGATTAGGTCGGTTGATATTAAATAATCCAACTCCTGTAACTATCCGCTCACGCTTTCCCTTTTGAAATTCATAAGCAGCACCAAGCCCCCAAGTAAAATTGGTTTTCCTTTCAGATTGGAACACTTCATTTGTAGACAATGACGGATCATATTGTTGTCCGTTCCATTGATTGTCAAAACTAAAAGCTGTAGCATCAAACGACCTAAAATTTATTCCAAACTGAACACCCGGTCTAAACAAATGTGTAGAATCAGGGGTAAGTTTATAGGTATATGAAATGGAAGGCATAAACTCAATTGTTCTAAAGGAACCATCTCCAGCAACATCATTCATAAGAATTGCGCCAAGGTTAAAGTCTTTATAAATCTGTTTGGCTTCACCCGAAATTGAGAAGGTTTGAAAAGGCACCGTTACATTCCTCCATTGGTCCCTCAGATTTGCATGAATTCGATAATCACCATGAAATCGCCCGACATTCGCAGGGTTTTGGAATACAGGATTATGATCAAACTGCGACCAATGGATGTCCTGCGAGTAACTATAATTAGCCCACAGCAATACAACAAATATGTATTTAATTGCTTTCAATTATCGAATAAGTGTAATGTTTCCTTTGATTAAAAATTCCTGTCCATCAATACAATGACCTTCTAAATAATAGTCATACACATCAGGATCGAGTAGTTTACCTCTAAAAGTTCCATCCCAACCACTGTGCATAGTATTTGTTTCATAAACAAGTTCTCCCCAACGGTTATAAACCCTAAATAAGACATCCTCCACAATCAAACTTCTGAGATAAAGCACATCATTCTCACCATCTCCATTTGGTGTAAATGCATTGGGTACAAAAATAAATGGTTCTTCACAAGTATACGGGAAAGCATTGACCAAAACGGAAGAGGTTTTCGTACAAATCCCATCCGAAACAGATACCGTAAAGTTGGTCGTCTCCCAAACAGTAGCATCTGTTTCTTGAGCATTCGGATTGTTGATATCATCGGAAGGAGTCCATGTATACGTATAACCACTCGGCTCTGCATTTAGAGTTACCTCTCCTCCAACTGGAACATTGGTTTCTGAAGCCGTTGCAATAACACTTGAAGCATCGATATTACTTACTGAAATCAAAATTGAATCTGTTACCCAACAACCATTACTTGCTTGTGCTGTTAAAACCAAATATTGTGTTCCATTCGGTTGTACGATCACCACAGCTGTTCCATCTCCTGAGACTATGATGGAGTCTTGAGACCAATCAAAATTACTAAAAGTAACTCCTGGATCACTACTAGAAGCTGTTATGACAGTCTCATCACCCAAGCACAAGTTAATAGCTCCTGTGAGAACCATACTAGCGCTCGTGAAATTAACCAAGACACTATCCACCACTTTACATCCATTATTTGATGCCATTATATAATAGTATCCCGCCACAGGATCATTAATTACCGCAATCGAATCTGCTGTTGTTGCATTTAAAGTATCTGTAAAATTATTGTTTGTTGACCACACAAAAGAAGTTGCTGTTCCGTTTGCATCTGCAGTTAATGTTATTGGCGCAGGGTCGCACAGATTAATATCTGGAATGCTTTCTAAATCAAGTTCTGGATAAACTTCAATGGTGATAAAAGCAGAATCTGTAATTAGACAAATTGAATCTGTTACTGTTAACATAACATTATACACACCAGGCGTTGTATACGTAATAACAGGTTCAAAAGTTGTTGAATCCACATCTCCATTTCCAAAATCCCACATATAACTGTCAGAATCAGAGGAGAAATTTTCAAAACTTACCACAAACGGGGAACAACCTATAGAATTATCAGTAGTAAACTCTGCATTTGGAATTAATCCAAAATCAAATTTAAAAGTCAATGCATTACACCCTGTTGAAAGGTTATTGTTTGACCATGCATCTGGAGAAGTCGGGAAGTCGCTATTGGCCCAACACCCACCACAAACTGCTTGATACACCACACCATTCTTATCGAATCGACTCGTACCACCATCAACATGTTCCTTAGAAGCGTTTCCTCCTAAATAGGTGGCATAAAGCAAACTATTGAATTCCCGTTCAAACACCACCAAGTAAAAATCAAACCCATTCGGTGATGTTGCTTGATAAGCGTCAGATGTTACTGGCATACCACTCATAGCTGGAGAACCTTGTAGCACGCTCCCTCCCCAGCCAGAAACATACATATTTCCACATATATCAACAAGGAAAGCAGAAGGTGAAATATCAAAGGTACTGCCTCCACTTCCGAAAACTGTAGAAGCTTCTATACCTAGTAGATCTGGATCTAACTTGGCAATAAACTGACCAGAATTAGGGTTGGAATAAGCAGCATTGATTACGGGGAAAGTTCCACCATTACTTTGTCCTAAAACAAAAATATTATCCAATCGATCTATTTCAACAAAAAACACTTGATCATAATCGGGTGTTCCAATATAGGTTGCATTCAACAAAGTAAATCCATCGGGTGAAAGTTTACCGATAAACCCATCGGCTTTTCCACCTGAATAAGTTCCTTGATATACCCCAGCCGTGGTAATTAAATCGGTAGAAGTAGTTCCCCCTGCGAATACCATATTGTAACTAGAGTCAATTTTCACAGAATAAATAGCATCTGTTTTTGTTCCTCCATAGAAACTTGAGAAAAGCAAACTTGAAAAATCATTTTTCACTTTAAACACTACGCCATCCTGTTGACCAGATAAAGTCGGTTGAAATGCATTTTGTGTTGGAAAGTTAGCAGAGCGCGTTGAGGAACCAACAATGATATTATTGACAGAATCCAACATGATTTCCCCTCTAAATTGATCTCCGTAATTCATCGTCAAACTGTCATACGCACTAGCCGAATTATAATTCCCCGCACTAACGATGTAATTGATTCCATCATTCTTATCACCACCAACATAAGTTGAGCCCAGCAAATTATGTCCATTCGCACTGAACTTTGCAACATAAATATCCGTTCCTTGGATTCCGTAATTCACCCCGTTATAGTTAACAGAAAAAGGTACACCACCGGCATGAGTTGACTGAAACCCATTAACTATAGGGAAATCTGTTGAAGAAGTAGAACCAAACACGTATACATTATCATCTTTATCACAAATTAAAGAATGAGGCACGTCAGTTCCTTGAGTATTATCTCCACCACCATAAAAAGTAGCCCACAACATGGTTGTACCATCAGGAGAATATTTTAATATAAAAGCATCCGTAGTAATCGAGTTCCCAACATTTACTACAGTCAAGTTTGAGTTTACATCAAAAGCATTGGGGTCAGGCATAGGATGGGCATTTCCATAAACTGTCCCTCCTGTAAAAGCAGCTCCATCACTTCCATAAGTTGCCGTCATTCCAAAATTATCTGATACCGCTCCGTTATAAGTAGCAAATACTAATGTTGGATCAATGACTAAATCAACACGTTTATTATATTCTCCCAGTTCGAATGTCACGATATTTTCCTTCAAGACATAACGACAAGGGATTTCCACAATTTTCCCATTAACAATCTGATAAGCGTAAGGTTTTTCTTCTATAATATCCCCTAATTCAGTATGAATAATCAAGTTTCCTTTTTTATCAATCCTTAAATCTTTTTGATAGGAGTATTGCAACTGAATTTTATTGGTTTCTATATTTGGAGCAACAATAAATTCATATTTAATTTCTTTTTCTTGTTCTATAAATCGAAGGTCTACTCCTTCATAAATCTCCTTCAAAGTAAACTCCTCATAACCTTTTACGCCTGAAGCCCATTTTGTTTTATCATTTCCAATAAAGTAGTTATAATGGTGTTCAGTTGCTCCTAGCTTTTCAACTTCTGTAACTTCCAGTGCGTTTAAAAACTTTAGCTCGATTAACTTCTCACTATAGGTCAACTCTTTATCTGATTTAAAATCTGAGAAATGGGTTTCGTGCAACATAGAATAATCTTGCATTTGAAACAAAACCCGTCCTTGTTCCACCCACATATTTCCGCCATCAAATTTATTTTTAAAAAAAACATGGTCCTCCCACTGCCCTTTGTTTTCAATAAAGGTATGGTGAACGGAATGCACATGGCTCACTTCTTGACCTTTGACAGGATTGAATAGTAGTGTAATGAATAGTAAAAGTAAATAGCGATACATAGTCCTAAAGATATACAAAAGTATCCAACAAAAACGTATATCTGACTGAATTTTAGGTTTACAATGACAGTTTAAGACAAGATGTCAGTTATTTACTTCATTTTTTAATAAAAATATGCCAAAAAGGAATAGAAAAACACGATTTTCCAGATGGCACAAAGATTGACTAAAGGGGATTGAGTTTGAATATTAAAATTGAAAAAACAAAAATTGATATGGGAAAAATAATTGGAATTGACTTAGGTACTACCAACTCTTGTGTTTCAGTGATGGAAGGTAATGAGCCAGTAGTAATTACAAACGCAGAAGGAAAGCGTACAACACCTTCAATCGTGGCATTTGTAGAAGGAGGAGAACGTAAAGTTGGTGATCCAGCAAAACGTCAAGCCATTACAAATCCACAAAAGACTATTTCTTCTATTAAACGATTCATGGGGGTAACTTTTGATGAAGTGAACAATGAAGATGGTCGTATGTCTTATGAAGTAGTAAAAGGAGACAACAACACACCTCGTGTTAAAATAGATGACCGTACATATACACCACAAGAAATCTCTGCAATGATTCTTCAAAAAATGAAGAAAACAGCTGAAGATTACTTAGGTCAAGAAGTTACAGAAGCAGTAGTTACTGTTCCTGCATACTTTAATGACTCTCAGCGTCAAGCAACAAAAGAAGCTGGTGAGATTGCAGGTTTAACGATTAAAAGAATCATCAACGAGCCTACAGCAGCGGCATTGGCATACGGATTAGATAAAAAGAATGTAGATCAAAAAGTTGCAGTATTTGACTTTGGTGGAGGTACTTTTGATATGTCTATCCTAGAATTAGGAGACGGTGTATTCGAAGTATTGGCGACAGATGGAGATACTCAATTAGGTGGTGATGACGTTGATGAAAGAATCATCAAATGGTTAGCTGAAGAATTCCAGAAAGATGAAGGAATTGACTTAAGAAAAGACCCGATGGCACTTCAACGTCTGAAAGAAGCTGCAGAAAAAGCAAAAATCGAGCTTTCATCTTCTACATCTACAGAAATCAACTTGCCATACATCATGCCTGTTGATGGAATTCCTAAACACTTAGTAAGAACTTTACCAAGAGCTAAATTCGAGCAATTAATTTCTGACATCGTTGAAAGAACTATTGAACCTTGTCGTAAAGCATTGAAAAACGCTGGACTATCTATAAGCGATATAGACGAAGTTATCTTAGTAGGAGGTTCAACACGTATTCCAATCATTCAGGATGCTGTGAAAAACTTCTTCGGAAAAGATCCTTCAAAAGGAGTTAACCCTGACGAAGTAGTTGCAATTGGAGCAGCCATTCAAGGTGGTGTTCTTACAGGAGAGGTGAAAGACGTATTGTTACTAGACGTTATTCCACTTTCATTAGGAATCGAAACTATGGGAGGTGTAATGACTAAATTAATTGATGCCAATACAACTATTCCAACAAAGAAATCACAGGTATTCTCTACAGCAGCTGACAATCAGCCTTCAGTAGACATCCACGTTCTTCAAGGAGAGCGCTCAATGGCCAACGACAACAAAACCTTAGGAAGATTCCAATTAACGGATATTCCACCAGCACGTAGAGGTGAGCCACAAATTGAAGTGATTTTCGATATCGATGCAAACGGAATTATGAATATTTCTGCAAAAGATAAAGGAACAGGAAAAGAGCAATCAATCAAAATCGAAGCTTCTTCTGGATTAAGTGATGAGGAAATCGAAAGAATGAAAAATGAAGCTCAAGCAAACGAAGCGGCTGACAAGAAGAGATTAGAAGAAGTAGAGACGATCAACAAAGCAGATTCTCAAATCTTCCAAACAGAACGTCAACTGTCTGAATACGGAGATAAAATTCCAGCAGACAAGAAAGCGCCGATCGAAGAAGCTTTAGCTGAATTGAAAACTGCTTTCGAAGCAAAAGATATTGAGAAAATCAATACCGCTTCTGAAAAGTTAAACACTGTATTCCAAGCAGCGTCTCAAGAGATGTACTCTCAAGAAGGAGCTCAAGGAGCAGCAGACCAAGGAGCAGCAGGTGAACAAAACACAGCTGACGACGAGGTAACTGATGTTGACTTCGAAGAAGTTGAAGACGAAAAGAAATAAGTTTAAGTTTTCATAATAGTAAAAACTGTTCTCGAGAAATCGGGAACAGTTTTTTTTTGACTTGTTAATTAACTTCTGTTTAAAAACGAATCAACGCCTCTTTTGACTGAGTTAAATGTCATTTAAATGACTTAAACTGTTTTCCCCACCCTTCCAAGAACAACATCAAACAAGTTAATTTCACCAATTTTATCAACTTAAAGCGCTTTACATAAACATTAGAGCATCATAGTTTTATAGTGAATTTAAAAACTAATTACTATGAAAAAATTAATACTTATTCCGTTATTATTGATGTCTATTTTTAGTCAGGCACAAACAACATCAAATTACACCATTATTGATCACAACAATGCATTCATGCGAAATAGTGACGATGGATTTCTTGCCTTTGATGATATATTTGGTGGAGCTGGATATAAAATAGATAAAAATGCCCCACAAGGAATAATCTCTAGTTCAGCTTTTTGGTTTGCAGGAATTGGTGATAGTGCCAAAATTAGAATGTGTGCTCAAACTTATCATAACGAAAAAGACCAAAGTCCTGGACCTTATTCTAGCACAGGTGATTATAATGCTCCAGAATACACAAGCAGTTATGGCTTTTCTTATTGGGTAATGAGTCAGGCAATAATCGACGATCATATAGCAAATTACAATACTCCTGGCTACACAATTAATCCGAGTCTTGAATATTGGCCCGCACATGGAGACACAACAATTGGTGTGAGTTATAACCTCGCTCCTTATGTTGATGTCAACAATAATGGCGTTTACGATCCACTCAATGGTGATTATCCAAAAATCAAAGGATGTATGGCTACTTACATTATCACTAATGACGATGCAGAACCACACACAGCTTCTGGAGGTGGTAAACTTGGAATCGAAATCCATTATATGATTTATCAAATGTCTGAAAATTCACTATACGATGATGTTACATTTATAGACCTTACAGTATACAAAAGATCCAATGAACTCCTAAAAGACTTTACGGTAACATACTTTGTTGATGGAGATATCGGTACTCCTTTCGATGACTATACAGGGAGCAACCCTGAAAGAAATATGATGTTCTTTTATAATTCCACAAACGACGATCCTGTAAGTAACAAACCAAATTATGGCACAAATCCTCCTGCTTTTGGAGTGGTTTGTTTAAATGATACAATGAATAGTTCTGGTCATTATACTATAGGATTCCAAGACCCTCAGCATCCATCCGACTTTTGGCAATACATGAATGGCCGAGATAAATTTGGTTCACCATGGACAGATCAAGATGGAAACCCAACACCATACCCTTTACCTGGTGATCCAAATGATCCAAACGAATATTCTGCATACAACACAACGGTAGCCCCAGATGATTACAGAGGGATCATGTCCATAAAAACAGGTACTGTTGCTCCTGGTGATGTTTTCAAAAGAACTTTTGCAATTGTTCCTTCAACATCAGGAAATGACCATCTGGACCAAGTCAGCAAATTATTCACAAGGGTAGACAAGATTCAAGATGATTACGACAGCTTTATGCTGAACGATTGTGATGTCACTTTAAACGTTACTGACCAAGAGATTTCTCCTTCTTTATTACTCTACCCTAATCCTAGCAGGTCTATAATCAACGTAAAAGGACTAGGTAATGGTAAAAATGAGGTTCAAATAGTCGATGTTTTAGGACAGGTTCATATAAAAACAATCTTAAACAGCACAAGTGATTCAATAGATGTGCAACATTTACCAAAGGGAATTTACCTCTTAAGAATAAAAGGTGAAGATGGAAAATCCTCAACACTCAAGTTCATTAAAGAATAAAAACATGGCCAATTGCTCAGTAAAACTACAACAGTTCGTTTTACTGAGCAATTTATCCAATTTGCCTAATTCAAATACTGCTACAAATCGAAGCGTTAGCGCTAAAATTTTCTTTATCTTTGCGGTTTTCATAATCGTTTAGAAATCATGGCTGATAATCGTTATAACCAAAGAGGTGTTTCCGCTGGAAAAGAAGATGTTCATAATGCAATTGCAAATATTGACAAAGGACTATTCCCTCAAGCATTTTGTAAAATTGTTCCAGATTTATTAACTGGAAGTAAGGACCACTGTGTAGTAATGCATGCTGATGGTGCAGGAACTAAGTCTGCTTTGGCATATATGTACTGGAAAGAAACGGGTGATTTATCTGTTTGGAAAGGTATTGCTCAAGATGCTTTGATTATGAATGTTGACGATTTATTATGCGTTGGAGCAACAGACAACATCCTTGTTTCCTCTACAATTGGTCGTAACAAAAACTTGATTACTGGAGAAGTTCTTTCTGCTTTAATTAACGGTTCTGAAGAATTATTGGCTGATTTACGCGAAATGGGAATCGGAATTGACTCAACAGGAGGTGAAACTGCTGATGTTGGAGATTTGGTGCGTACCATTATTGTTGATTCAACTGTAGTTTGTAGAATGAAACGTGAAGACGTAATTTCTAATCATAACATTCGACCTGGTGATGTTATTGTTGGACTTTCATCGTCAGGACAAGCGACTTACGAAAAAGAATATAACGGAGGAATGGGATCGAACGGATTAACTTCTGCTCGTCATGATGTTTTTCATAAATATTTGGCAGAGAAATTCCCAGAGAGTTTTGACCCAAGTGTTCCAGATGATTTAGTTTATAGTGGAAATTACAAATTGACTGACAAAGTTGAAGGTAGTCCGCTTGATGCTGGAAAGCTAGTGCTTTCTCCAACACGAACTTACGCTCCAATTATTAAGAAAATTTTAGACAGTCACCGTGCAAACATTCATGGAATGGTTCATTGCAGTGGTGGTGCACAAACTAAAGTATTGCACTTTATAGATAATTTACATATTGTTAAGGATAACCTCTTCCCTATTCCGCCTTTATTTAAGGCAATTCACGAAGAATCTGGGACGGATTGGAAAGAGATGTACAAAGTTTTCAATATGGGACACCGAATGGAATTATACGTACCAGAAGAAATTGCACAAGACATTATAGAAATTTCAGAATCATTTAATGTGGATGCACAAATTGTAGGGCGCGTAGAAGAAAGTAATACAAAAAAACTTACGATTACATCAGAATTCGGTACTTTTGAATATTAATCACATTTATGGATAATACATTATTAAGCAAATTAGAAGCAATTCATTACCGTTTTAAAGAAGTCGGTCAATTGATCGTTGATCCAGACATCATTTCGGACATGAATCGCTATGTTAAGTTAAACAAAGAATACAAAGACCTAGAAGAATTAGATAAAGTTTACCAAGAGTATAAAAACGTACTGGAAAACATTGCATCTTCACGCGAATTACTTGCAGAGGAAAAGGATCCTGAAATGCGAGAAATGGCAAAAATGGAACTGGACGAACTGGAAAATAAACGTCCACAAATGGAAGAAGAAATAAAGTTTTTACTGATTCCTAAAGACCCTGAAGATGACAAAAACGTAATTATTGAATTGCGTGCAGGAACTGGTGGTGATGAAGCCTGTATTTTTGTTGAAGACATCTACAGAATGTACACAATGTACTTCAAAGAAAAAGGGTGGAAAGTAGAAATCATCAATTCTCAAGAAGGAGGAACTTCAGGTTATAAAGAAGTTTCTATGAATATTGAAGGAGATGGAGTTTATGGAACAATGAAATTTGAGTCAGGAGTCCATCGTGTTCAGCGTGTTCCTGAAACAGAATCTCAAGGACGTGTACACACTTCAGCGATTACCGTAGCAGTTTTACCAGAAGCTGAAGAAGTCGATGTTCAATTGAACATGGGAGATGTACGTCGTGATACTTTCCGCGCCTCAGGTGCAGGTGGTCAGCACGTAAACAAAACGGATTCTGCCATTCGTTTAACGCATGCTCCAACAGGAATTGTGGTTGAATGTCAAGATGGTCGTTCACAACACAAAAACTACGACAAGGCACTTTCTGTTTTGCGTTCGAGGTTATACCAAATTGAATTAGAAAAAATTCAAGACGAAAGAGCTGAAAAACGTAAATCTTTGGTTTCTTCTGGAGATAGATCCGCGAAAATTAGAACCTATAACTATCCACAAGGAAGAATTACAGATCATAGAATTAACAAAACGATGTATAATCTTTCGTCATTTATGAATGGTGATATTCAAGAAATGATTGACGCATTGAAGATGGCTGAGAATGCTGAGAAGTTAAAAGGAGAAGAAGGGTTGGTTTAATTATGAAGGATGAATTATGAGTGTTGAATTTTTGGTTGACTCGAGATTGACTCGGGGTTGATTGATAATTGATATCCGATAGGTATCGGATTTGAAAATTCAAGAATTCAAGGAAAAATATATTAAAAATGCGTTGCGCGGATTGTGTGGCGCATTTTTTCGTAAAACTCAATTAATGATTATTGGGATACATTGCTTGTTTTTTGTTGAGCTGCCCCTTCAGGGCGCATACGATTACCTCAATTCAGCAGGACGCGTTGCATCCTGCTGAATTAAGCTGGGCTTTCAGCCCGCAGAAAACAATACTGTTCTGACAAATGCAATTAGATGG
>NZ_JBLWVE010000021.1:0-40357 GCF_048268645.1 Brumimicrobium sp.
ACACGCCAACACCGTGTATAATTAATTGCTTTGGTCGTTGCTTATTTGGAAAATTCCTTCGGAATTTTCTCGCGTTCGTTTTTGTTTACTAAATTAGTTGCTTAAACACGCAACTAACCATACACAAAACCGTTATAAGCAACGCTACCCATTGTGTTACTTTGGCTACAAATCGAATTACTATGTCAATGAAAAGTGAAAGATGATAAAGAGGTTATTGTATATCTTTTTTCTTGCCCTTACTCAAAATGTAATGGGACAACCCGCTGTGATAAAATTGGCTAAACTAGACAGCACTATAAATGCTACTTATTTAGCAAAAATCTTTCCTTTAGATGACTTCTGCATTTTCCCGGATTCCGAGGAGGATTTTGTCAGATCATTCATTCAGATGCACAGTCAAAACTTCACGTTCTATTCAATAAATACAGAGGATACTATTGCAATTTTCAGTGGTAAATTATGCGGAGGTCATGAATCTGGAATAATAACAGAGTACAAATTTGTGGATGGTGAACCTCAGAAAGTGTTCACAAGACCCGGTAAAGTCACAAGGGTTGAGGATGATGAAATATCGACTTACACGTATCCTTGCTGCGCTGAAATCATCAATATAATTACTCGTTTCAATATCGTTTCTGGTAAACAAACCGGACAACCATTCGTTTTCTATAATCGAGATGACTGGTCTGTAATAAATGATTCTGCTTCAAGTGATTCTCTAATGAGGTTTAGCGCTAAAGAAGATTGCAGCGTTCATTATTCTAGTTCAGAAAGTGAGACACCAATGATTCCGATGTGCAATGATAATTACAGCAACATTATTGGAAAAATATCGAAAGGGCAAGAAGGTAATGTAATTAGCCAAAGTAAAAATGGATGGGTATTGGTTCGTTTAGATTTAATGGAAACAACAAGTGGTTATTGTTTCAATGAGTATTACAAGAAATTAATTCAAACCGATAACTATATTTTGGTGGGTTGGATAAAAACTGATTACATCAAAATCCATTAAACTAAACAGCTTATAACACCACCTATAAAAGATAGGGCTATAAACCAAATACAAGAAAAAGCCCTACCTTTCATAGCTGGAAAACGTTGCCAGTAATTTGAGAAAAACTCGATAAAATCATAAACGAAGGGAAATGAAAAAAGAACTGATAGAAATAAAAAATATGCAGGATTTTAAAATCTACTTAAATTATCCTCGTATTCCTGAAGGTCAAAATGGTTCAGGACTTTTTGAAAAAATGTCTTTTAATACTTGCGATAAAAACCCTGAAAGTATGATTTCGTGGTTTAAAAATGATAATATCTTATATCAAATAAGAGTTTCTAAAGAGTGTTTGAAACACATCGAAAAACCAAGGTATGGAATTGGTGGTTTACCAATGATGTGTGAAGATTTGAGTTTTAAAAAAATTACAGATTCTGGAATTACAAAAAATGAGGAATCGACAATTACGATTGAAATTTTAATGCCAAATGAACTATCAGAAAAAGAGAGAAGTACAGAATCGTTTATTAAAGAAGACGACATTTATGACAACTTTTTTGAAGATGAATTTGAACCAGTTAGAGTAAATAAATACCTAAAGGAAAACAATATTAGCCTAAAAACATTAAATGCTCTTTGCGACTATCTGCATCAAAATAAATTTAGCCTAAATTCAAAATTGAATGAAGAAGACTTGAGCCTTATTGATAAAAATATTTCAACTACAGGTTTTAACAATTGGTTACATACAAAATTGACTTACGAAAAAGCCAAAATTGATAATGCAAAAAACATTATTAAAAACTTATCATATGGTTCGAAAATAGGCAACACCATTGTTGGAATTGAAGAGAGTGAAAGTAAAAACAAACGAATACTGAATGCTTTACAATTTTTGATTGATGTTGAGTATTATAACGAAGAAAAAAAAGCTATCATTCAGAGTATAATTAATTCAGATAAAGTATTAAAAACAAAAATAAATCAACTAAAAAATCATTTTCACGAGAAATCAGTTAAAAATTCGCAATCGGAAAATAGAGCTGAACACGACCCTTATGAGAATTTTCATTGGGGAGGATTAAGCGGAGAAGAAGCTCACACAGCCTATTGGAATTGTGACTAACTTTAAATATCGAATAATAAAAGGAGAAAAAACTACTGGCAACACCGTATATAATTTATTGCTAGTTCTAGCCTACTTACGAAAATCCGCGAGGATTTTCTATTCGGTTTTTATTTGCTAAATTACGTGCTAAACCACGCAACAAACCATATACAAACACGTTATGCTTCATATGAAACAAACACTAACCATATTAACACTTTTTCTGCACTTTGTAGGGCTGAGTCAGGATTGGCTAACCGATAAGGAAGAACTTAAAGGAAATGTAAAATCGGTTCAATATCATTCTACGACATATATTTCTGAAGATGAAGAAGATTGGTGGATTGAGGATTGCGAATATCGCTATAACGAACAAGGCTTTCTGATAGAATCAAGTTTGAGTAGAAAAATATATGATGATTATCAAAACGGCATTTATCGAATCTTTGACGAAACTGGAACATATTGTTTAGTTGAATACGAAATTCGGGATAGCGACACAGCTTCGGCAACTAAATTCAAATATGATTCGCTTAATAGGGTTATCGAAGAATTTTATTACCGTAATGATTTCAGCAATACCTTTTATAAGGTATATGATCATAACGGTTATCTGTCAAAAGAATATGCTCTTATACGTGGCAGGGATACTAGTAGCAATATATATCAATATGATGATTTGGGCAGAAAAATCAAGGATATTGACACATCATATAGCTGTGTAATCGTTAAAACCTGGAAATATGATGTATACAGCAATATAATTCAGGAAAAGTCAGACCTGAAGAAAGCTCCAAAGACAACAATATTCACTATTAATGAGGACGGTACACGAGAAAAAAAAGTGCTTGACAATAATCCTGACGATGACCGAAACTATCAGATCGACTATAGCTACAATGACCTAAATCAAATTGTACACGAAATAAGAAAGTATTTAGACGGTCGAGTTCAATATGATGTCACGTATGAATACAATCAAAATGGTGACATAATAGTTAAAAGCTATTTGGATTTGGAAAATAACGATAATGGAAGAGTGGAAATGGTTATTGAATATGAATACGACTCCAAAGGGAATTGGATATCTAGAACATCCTATTATGAAGATACTTTAGATCAGGAGGAAACACGTAAAATTGAATACTATTAAAAGAAGCATAACATGCGGTAAAAAAAATGGCGCACAATTACACTCGAGAGAGGCGCCACTTTTCCTACCGCAGAACCGTTATAAACCATCGAACATACAACCCATTGTTTAAAATAATCTCAAAATATATTTTTTACGCTCTTTTGTTGGTTTCGTTTTTGATAGTTCAGGCTGATTTAAAAGAAACCCCTCAATACATTGCGTTAGTAATCTTCTTTATCACGTTTGCACTGAAATTATTAAATCAGAATACGCTCTTTAAAATAGCTTACTTTATTTTCATGTTGATTCTTTTCCACGCTTTTGCTTTTCACATAGTTCGAATGATTTATCCTAGTAAGAGTTTAACTGAATCTCATGTTGGCATGGACATTTCAGGTGTATACGTAGCTATTTTAAGTTCTATCATTGCTGTTATATTAACAGTAATCAACTTCAATAACAACAAAAATAGCTCGTTGAGGATAGAGAGTCACTTGGTGTTAGCAACGTTTGTTAGTTCGAGCGTTATATTTATTTATTTTGAATTATTGTAAAACTTTTGAATACAAACTAGAGTCGTGAAATATCTATTAATCATAATCCTGCTTCCTTTCATTGGTAGATCTCAAAACTTGCGAGATCTTGTATTTAAAAGTGACTGTATAACCATGCATATTCGGTTGGATAGCACTAATTATGAATTATACACTGACGGAGACGGAGGAAAAAACGGACCAATAATTGAAACAGGTCACATTGAATGGGAAAGAGGAACCTTTACAAAAGTTGGCGACACACTAATATTGACCTCAAGCGAACCGAAAATGTTCAATTCTATGAGAAGCCTTAAATTATTATCCATTGATCATAAAGAACCTGGAAGTCATTATTTTATTGAAGAAGAAAAACCTGAAAGATACTGGAAGGTGGTTTGGGTTTCCAATAAAGGATTTCATCAAAAGATATTTCAAGGCGGTATTTGTAAGTAGTAAAACTGTATTACTAAAATGCACTATACGATAAACTGAATACTTCAAAAGAATTAGAGAAAATACTTCTTCACTTCTTATTTTAGACAAATAGTTATATTTTAAACGCAAAACACTATAGATTTTCACAAAATCCCTTAAGTTATATGAAATATCCAGCTATTATTTTAATGTTGCTTTTTCTTTCATCATGTAAATTAGTTGTCCATCGTGTTATTTATAACTCAAGGATTTTCCCTAATTATGCTTCTGATAAAAAAATCGATAAATTTTATGACAAGCATGCAGTTACAAAAACAAATTATATTACTCTTTCTGAACCCAACTTTGTAAAAAAAATTAAGGAACCAGGCTGGGCATTTGAAAGTTGGAATCTATACAATACTGATGGATTTAAAGTACGCAGAAAAGGCGACAGTTTAAGTTGTATAGTCTCTGATCACAATTTTTTAAAAGAATTTGATTTAAACACAATGGGATTTATAGATTCTACAAACCATTTATCTAATGACACTATTGCTTATTCAAAAATATTTGGTGATGACATAAATTTATTAACCTCTGAAAAAGCGTATAATGATTTTGATTTCACCTTAATTTTATACTGGTCAAGTTGGAGAGGTCGATACAGTAGTCAAATTCTGAAACTAGAAGAAATCTTTGTTTTAAACCATCCTGAGCTAAAAATACAGGTTATAAAAATCAATATGGACTTTAGAAAAGAGATGAAAGAAACTATTGACAAGATGCAGCTTACCGCTAATGAGTATAAATATAAAAAAGCCCATATCAACAAATAAGCCCCAAAAACCTATTTTGAGTATTCCCCTCCTTTGATGAACAACTATAATAAGCAAAAGAAACAATGTGTACTAATGATTTTCTCAATCCTTGTTGTTCTACAGTTTGTCATTCTTTCTTTCTTTTGGGCAAGTGATTATCTCATCGTGAAACCGTTTCTAGCATTTATTATTTACAACTTACCTTTTTTTAATCTCACTCTATTATTATTTACATTGGCATTTCATTCTGCAAAAAAGTATAGTAAGAAACGATCAGGCAGGTTTATACCATTTTTATTACTCTCACTAGCTACACTCTCCCTTATACCACTTGCAATCAAAACAATACTACTATCTTCAACCCCAATAATTAAAGAATATACTTATAAAAATAGAGAGAACATTTTTCTATATATCAACCAAATAGACAATCCATGGAGCGAGGAAAAACAAGATAATTTCACCCTTTATTTCTCAAAAAGTAATTCAAAATACATACGTAAGCCAATATTGATAAACAATGATTTTAAAAATGAAATACTAAATCAACACTTTAATCAACCTACTGAAATTAAAATTAATGGATCCATTTATTTTCCTGAACAAGACAAGTAAAAGCCCTATAATCAAAGCCTTAACACTACTCAAGCAGACGCAGGTGTATAGACATCACTTTAAACAGTATAATTATACAAACGGGCAATATCCTTAAAAAATAATTTTGCAGATCAAATCAATAATTGAATTCGAAAAAAAAATAGTATTATTGTAATTATGCACAACAACTTAGACCGACAAGAAGCCATTCGAATTGCAAAAGAAAAAATGCAAAAGAAAAAAGAAAAAGAAGCACGCGAAGAAAAAGAGTTTTATGAGCGTATTACTTCAGGAACACCGTGGCTAATCTTTAAATTTGTTGTCGCATTCTGCACCCTTGTATTATTGATTTCAACGATTGAGGTTTTTGTTGATGGTCCAACCAAGAAACTTGATGAAGAAGCGTGGAGTATAGATAAAAACTGGGAATACAGAAGGCATACAGTCCTCAATGTGGAAGGATACATGTTTGCACCTCAAAATGGCGATTGGTTTGAACGTATTGAAAACAGCCTTAACATTACTTATTCCCCAATTCTAAAAGTTGGTAAAAAACTGAGCTACGATGTCCAAGAAAACAAAACCACAATCAGAAGACATGTAGAAACCAGAGCAAGGTCAATATTTACCTGGTTTCCGGAATTTCAACTCTTACTGCTCATCCCACTTTTGACCTTTATTTTTAGACAACAAAGCGCTTGGTTCAACTTTGCACGTATCACCTCATTAATTGTGGTCTTTCCCGGAACCCTGATGGTGATCTATTTCGCCATATTCTAACCCGTCCAAAGAAAAATTAATTCATGACAGAAATGAAAGCAGAAAGGAAAGTGCTATTGAATTCCCCCATTTTATACCTAAAGCACATTTTCAAATCATTTTTTATCAAAACATCAACGGTTATGCCGATTTCTTCGTTAGTTGATTAGTTGGTCTGTTGGCCAATTGATTTTATTCATCAATAACCTACTGTATGAAAATCAAATTCTTCTTTGTTTGCGCATTGTCAACACCTCTTGTTTTTGGTCAGTTAGACTCTACACACCTCAACCACAACAATGTTTCAGCATTTATCTCTGATGCAGGTTGCTACTTCTACGACTTCGACAATCATAAAAAAGGTTATGAAGTGCCTAAACACTCTGGTGTACATGCCCTAGAAAGTATGCAGTTTTGGTTTGCTGTAAAGGATGCCAATGGACAAATCCGCATGAGTCAAGGTGGAGTTCCAGGTCAAGGAAGTGATGTGTTTAACGGACCGATTTCAGACTCCCTTAGTTATGCTTCATCGCAATATTCTGAACTTTGGGGAAAATCGATTTGGTCTATTTGTCAATCTACTATTGATCAGTACACTTTAAATTATAATTGTAACCAAAACCCTAATTGTACCGATGATTTCCCATTAACAACTCTAGAAAATGAACAAATAATGAATTGGCCAGCTCATGGTGACCCATCCCTTGGTCAGTCTTTTTATTTAGCTCCCTTTTTTGACCAAGCGATCAACAATGGATCTGGCGATGGCTTCTACGACCCAAGCCAGGGCGATGTTCCTTCTATAAAAGGTTGTTGCGCTACCTACCTCATTCAAAATGACGAGGCCCAAATACATACGCTTACGAATACACAAGCCATTGGCATTGAATTTCACCTTATGTTTTATCAATACCGTTCTTGGAATCATCTAAACAATGTAACCTTTATAGACATTAAAGCAATTAATTACAGCGGACAAGATTACCCTGAATTTGTGCATAGTGTCGCTATCGAAGCTGCATTGGGAAATGAAACAGATGACTTTATGGGCAGTGATTCTACTTCCAATACCTTGTATTTTTATAATGCCGATAACGATGATGAATACGGTCCAACATCTTTGGGCTATGGATTAAATCCTCCTACTATTGGAGTTGTTGCCCTGCAACAAAACATATCTTCTTCGGTTCCCTATACTGGAAATGAATCTGTAAATGAAAAGTGGAACTTGATGCAAGGACTTCAAACCAATGGCAATTCTTGGCTACATCCCAATGGATATGAAACAAAGTTTGTTTACTCAGGCAATCCCAACAATTCTTCAGAATGGAGTGAATTAGGCGAGGGAAACACACCTGGAAATGCAAAAGGATTACTCTCAATGGACCTTGGGGTGTTTAAGGATGGTGATACTTTAAATCAATCTTATGCAATCGTTTATGCAAGAGAAGGAAATCATCTTGAAAATGTTCAAGCGCTAATTGATAATGCAATCGATCTAAAGTCTTTTTATACCAACGAATCTGACTTGCCGTGTACAGAAGGTACGTGGAACACCAAAGAATACAACAACTTCAACATTAGCATTTTTCCAAATCCTTCGTCAGGTGTGTTTTACATCACCAATCCACAAGAACAAAAACTGACCATCTCTGCGTTTGACTTACAAGGGAAATTGATTTTAAAACAATCAACCGATCATCAAAACGAAATTAAAGTTAACTTGAGCAATAAACCTCCTGGAATGTATTTGTTAAACCTAAAACAACAAGACAAAACAGTCATCAAAAAAGTCCTAGTACATTAATAATGAATAAATAACATTTCTATTCATTTCTTTCCCTCGTGAATTATGTTTATTTTTAAACGACATTAAGGTTCGGAAAAGTACTGAACGCAAAATTCATTTCATTTATTTGTCCATTAACACACTTATGCCATGAAAACTTTAATCTTACTATTTCTTACTCTATTCATCATAACATCTTGTTCAACTGGCAGAATTGTGAATGGATATAAATCGAAGAGTAAAATCGAAAAAGGAGAAACAACAAGGCATGTTTCTAAACATAAAATTCAGAAATCTAAACAGGAATCATGCACCACAATTGCAAGCAATGTCATTCCAAAAGATAAGGATTTAAAGCCCGCTGATAACTCAACAAACATTAATCGCCAATACACTGATTCACAGAATGATCGTGAAATAAGGGCGACTATAAATTCTAAGACAATTGATTCAGATGCTGAGTATGGAGATTCACCAATTTCTCAAGGTTTTGTACAAAACGAGCATGAAATTTCAACTTCTACACCAGATGAAGAACCAACCACAGAAGTGGTAGAAGAAGACACAAGACGCTTAGATCCGCTTTCGATAACTAGTTTTGGACTAGCAGTGTTGGGAATTCCCACCATTGTGATCAGTTTTATTCTGATTGACTTTAGTTTTATGTTTCCTGTGATATTAGGCTTGGCTGCCCTCATGCTTATCGCTGCTTTTGTCTTAGGATTAATCGCAATCATTAGAAAAAAGAGGAACCGAAAAAAATATAAAGGAGTTGCATTTGCCATCATTGGAATGGCCATTGCAAGCGTGGGGATAGGATTCCTCTTGCTCATACTGCTCTTTATGTTTACTTATTAATGAAGGTCAATAATTTAGATGAACGTCTCTCTTTTTCAAGGCCACTCAAGTCAGTATAAGTTCGATTCAAATGAACAATTAATAAAAGAAAACTGTTTATAAAGAAGGACTTACCGACGCACCTGGTGAAATTATTTACACACACCTAAAAAACTGAATTTTATGAAGAAGAATATAAGCGCTTTGATCTTGACATTAACCTCCTTTGTTTTTATTCTCTGCAGCTGTTCTCATAGCAATGCGCAAAATGAAAAACCTGAAAACCCTTATTATTCTAAAACAGATACAACCGTTCTGAAGTTAGACAATAAAGAATGGAAAAAGGTTTTGTCACCCGAATTGTATGAAGTAGCTAGAAAAGGAGCAACTGAAACTGCTTTCACAGGAGAATACAATATGCATGATGCAAAAGGAGCCTATTCTTGCGCGGCATGTGGAAACGCACTTTTTCTTTCGGATGCTAAATTTGCCTCGACTTGTGGGTGGCCATCTTTTTACGAACCCATCTACTCCAATAGCGTAAAGTACAAAGAAGACACTTCTTATGGCATGGTTCGGACAGAAGTTGTTTGTGGTCGTTGTGATGCGCACCTAGGACATATTTTTAATGACGGACCAAAGCCCACAGGAAAACGTTTTTGTATGAATTCCATATCTCTAGACTTCGATCCTCATTAGAAAAATAAATTTTTCCAATAAAAACATCTATACCTTTCAAAATAATCCCATAACTTTATTTAGTTTTATTCTGAATTAAAACACAATTATAGATGTTTGACTTTTTACTGAGCGCTGATGCCTTAATGGCTTTGTTAACCTTAACATTCTTAGAAATTATTTTGGGAATAGACAACATTCTATTCATCTCAATTAGCGCGGGCAAGCTTCCTGAAAACCAACGCAGAAAAGCCACCAATTTAGGATTGATTTTGGCATTGGTTCAACGGGTTGTGCTCTTGTTTTTTGTTGCTTACCTCACAAAACTAAAAACACCTTTCTGGGTGGTTGAAACCTCATGGATTTCCTTCTCATTAAACGTTCAAAGCATTATCCTTTTCGCCGGTGGACTCTTTTTATTGTATAAAAGTACCACCGAAATCATGGAGAAGTTAGAATCGGACCCTGAGCATCAACTGAGAAAAGAAAAACCTAAATCTTTTAAGGATGTAATTTTACAAATTCTTGTTATTGACTTGGTTTTTTCAATCGACTCCATTCTCACTGCAGTTGGAATGACCAACGGTTTGCACAGCAACGCCAATTACACTTTGGTGCTGATGATTATCGCTGTATTGATTTCAATTATCGTGATGGTTGCCTTTGCCAATAAAATCAGAGAAGTCATTGAAAAGCATCCAAGTATGCAGATTTTAGGGCTGGCCTTTTTAATCTTGATTGCTTTTTTATTGATTACTGAAGCGGCTCATGTTTCTGAAGCAATTGTCTTTAACAATGAAGTCGGTGTGATTCCAAAAGGTTACCTCTATTTTGCCATTGCTTTTTCTCTTGGTGTTGAAATATTAAACATTCGCATGAAAAAGAAGAAGCAAGCAAAAGAGGGAGAAAATTAAACCTTTTACGGATTGTATATTCTCACCACATCACCGCCATTGTATTCCACGATGTAGGAACGTAGTCCCCATTTGGTATTTCCACCGATAATGGAACCATCATACAATGAAAATTGTGCATCAGAGCAGGGATCGTTGAGAATTAAAAAATTGTCTGCATCAGTTTCTAACCCTGTAGCACAATCTAGACTTCCTTCTGCAGGTGAATGACGGTCGAAAGCAACAAAATTCTGTTGACTCTGTCTGTATACCACAACTCCTTTAGAGCCAATTCCAGAAACATAAGCCCATCCTCCAACTCCTTGCAAGTTAACATAAGAAGGAAGTGTCAGATTTATATTTGCATTAAAAGAATAGTAAGGAACAGGGTGTTGCTTATTCTTGTTACATGCAAAAAAGCTAAATGCTATTGCCAAAAAGATTATTTTACGTAAGTTCATTGTTAACATAAAAGTTGAATACGAATTTATGATAAAAAGAACGAATTTCATAGTACTTATAGTATATCTCTTCTCTGTTATTTTATTTACTTCTTGCGGAAGTTCAAAACCAGGACAAACATACGCCACAGTTGAAGCCGCAGAAGAAGCCCGCGCCAAGGACAAAAAAATAGCAGCAAAGGCGGCAAAAAAAGCAAAGAAGGAGCGTGAAAAAGCCTATTGGGATAAACAATCTAAACAGGCCAAAAAAAGAATCAAAAAAACGAAAAGAGAACAAAAAAGGCGGGCTCGAAAAAAGAAAAGTAGTCTTTTCTAAAGTTTCATCTTGATAAATTCTTCTTCCGTTTTAAAACGCCATTTCGGATGGTCTTTATGTAATCTGGACAAATAAACTTGTTCTACCTGACCAGGCGTAGGAATTAAAATACTTTCATTTCCTGTTTCAATCAAGTCCATTAAGGTAGAATACCCTGATCGACTTACTACCACTTTACTTTCATTCAACAATCGAAAAAATTCACTGTGGCATGGTGAAACAATCAACTTCACCTTGGTCTCGTTTTGGTGTTGTTCATACAGCTCTGTTGGAACGATAATCGCAGAGTTTTTATGCGCATTGGGTAATTTTCTAATCAACATCCTTAAAAGTTGCTCATTATAAGGCGGAGGTCCACTTACAATACCTAAATAATCATATTGCTGCCTCGAATCTACATCACTTTTCTTGCATGAAAACCGAGAAACCGTACCTATAAACTTCTTGCATTTATGCTTTCCCTTGGATAAACTCCCTGAATACTTTTGTTGTGCATTATCTGGAATCCAAATTTCATCAAAGGTAGAAAGTAACTTTTTATTCCACAATTTGGCTACAAAATTCCAAACTGGAACAGGAAGATTCAATTGATGAGAAATAATTATGCTTTTAACCCTCTTGGAGTAAAACCCAAATCGTTGATCAGAAATAATAAGGTCAGGATTAAACTTTTCTACCCACTCTTCTACACTTCTTTTTTCTTCCACCAAATAATGATTCAGTGTGCTTAGGTTGCCGAGCAAATCAAAAGTCCATTGGCCTTTCCCCTTAAATCTAAAAGGATAGCCTTCATGCGGAACATACCAAAGTTCAGGAAAATAAGTGCGATAATAGTTTTCTTGACTTTCATCACAGCAGATGATGACTTCGTTTTGTTGTTCTAAAAGTGTTTGAATGATAGGAATTGTTCGACATACATGTCCTAGGCCCCAATTTAAAGGACTCAATAAAATTCGTAAAGATTTTATGGATTTTAATGGCGTTTCATGCACGTCAACTAGAAGATTTCTATTTTTGTAGGACCAAGTTAATAAATAATGGCTAAAAACAAGCTTTTTAAATTCAACGAGATCAAGAAAATGGATCACGTATTAGAACCGTCTGTTGAAAAGACGCTCAACAAGGAAATTGATTATAAAGGAAACTGGAATAAACGTTTCTTCAAAAATGAACAACCCATTGTTTTAGAATTGGGCTGTGGAAAGGGAGAATACGCTGTAGGATTAGCAAAAAAGTATCCGAATCAAAATTTTGTCGCTGTAGACATTAAAGGAAATCGAATTTATATCGGTGCGAAGGAAGCGGAAGAAGCGGGCTTAAAAAACTTATTCTTTTTGCGTGCGAAAGTAGATTTTATCGATTACTATTTTGAAGAAAATGAAGTCGACGAAATCTGGTTGACTTTTTCAGATCCTCAACCCAACAAACCCAACAAAAGGTTAACTTCAAAAACTTTCATTGACCGTTACCGAAAAATTCTAAAACCTGGGGGAATTGTACATTTGAAAACAGACAGTGATTTACTTTTCGAATCGACAGAAGAACAAATTGAGGAACATGGTTACCACTGCTTATTTTCCACTTGGGATTTATACGGTGATCTTCATCAACTTCCAGAAGAAAGTCAAGAAATTCTGAAAATTAAAACGCATTATGAAGAACTTTTCACCAAGAAAGGGGCGCAAATAAAATACTGTAAGTTCACCATTCACTAATGAAGAATTTTGAAACCGTAAGCGAGCAAACCAAAGACTTTTTTCAGAGGGTTTTTGAAATCACCCGATTGATTCCCGAAGGAAGGGTCACTTCTTATGGGGCCATTGCCAAAGCATTAGGCGCAGCAAAATCTAGTCGTATGGTGGGTTGGGCAATGAATGCCTCACATAGGGAAAAAAACATCCCCGCCCACCGTGTGGTCAACCGAAACGGTGTGCTTACAGGAAAAATGCACTTTAACCCACCAGAAGCAATGCAAGAGCGCTTGGAAAAAGAAGGCATACAAGTCATTGATGACAAGATTGTGAACTTTAAAGCACACTTTTGGGATCCTCAAATAGAACTTGGTCAGTAAACCAATCGTATTTTGAAAAACATCCTTATTTTTGAACTATGGTATTTGTAACTGGAGGCACAGGTTTATTGGGAAGTCATTTATTGATTGAGTTGACTCAACAGCACGATAATATTACAGCAATTTATCGTAATAAATCAAAAATTGACACCGTTAGAAAGTGTTTTGATTTTTACCTTTCTGAAAAAGCAGAACTTCATTTCAATAAAATCAATTGGATAGAATGTGACATTCTCAACATTCCCCGACTGGAAGAAATGATGATTGGCCATACAATCATATACCATTGCGCTGCGATTGTTTCTTTTGCAAGGCGCGACTTTCAACACATGATGGAAATTAACCGATACGGAACTGCCAACATGGTGAATATCGCTTTGGACATCGGAGTAGAAAAATTTTGCTTTGTTAGCTCCACAGCTGCTGTTGGAACAAAGGATATTCCAGACGAAGTTGAAGTAGATGAAAATGGTAAGTGGATCCTCACCGAAGAAACAAGTGGATATTCGGTTACAAAGTACAGTGCAGAAAAGGAGGTTTGGAGAGGTATGAATGAAGGACTAAATGTTGTTATTGTGAACCCTTCGATCATCTTTGGCGCAGGAGATTGGGAAGAAAGTTCAATGAAGATATTTAAAACAGTTTCCAAAGGACTCAAGTTTTATTCTCCTGGTGCAAATGCGTTTGTAGATGCAAGAGATGTTTCCCGAATCATGGTGGAATTAATGAACCGCAACCTGTTCAATGAGCGCTTTTTATGCATTGGTGAAAATGCTAAGTTTAAACGTGTATTCGACTTGGTAGCGAATGCTCTAGGACAAAAACCACCCAATAAAAAAGTACACCCTCTGTTGATGGGCATCACTTGGAGGCTTTCTGTTTTTTGGGCAGGAATCACCTTTTCAAAACCTTTGATTACGAAGTCTGCTGCAAATAATGCCTTCAGCACTACAAAATATAGCAATGCTAAAATCAAAGAGGCCATAGCTTATGAATTCTACACTTTAGAAGAAACAGTAGAAAATGCCGTAAAAGGCCGATTAAAATAAAATCACATTCCAAAATATTTTCTTCCTGTTGCTTAGTTAAATTTGTATATTGTTGTATTACAAAACGATGAATATACTGGCCAACATAAAAGCAAAAAAATTAATTCTCCCCTTTATGCTATTGATTTTAGCATGGGTTTTTTATGCATTTCCCATGGTCAGTGAAATCGCTGCTGGGATTGCTATTCTTCTCTTTGGAATCATCATGCTTGAAGATGGATTTAACGCCTTTGTTCAAGGTCCGATGGAAAGAATGCTCAAAACCATGACCAAAAGTGTAAGTCGTAGTTTCGGGTTTGGATTTCTAAGTACGGCCATTCTACAATCTAGTGCATTGATCAGTGTTGTGGCCATCTCTTTTTTAAGTGCAGGTTTAATTTCATTAAAGTCGGGAATTGCCATTGCTTTCGGAACTAATCTAGGAACAACCTCCACTGCTTGGCTGGTATCTACTTTAGGATTTAAGGTGGATATCGCTTCCTTCGCCTTCCCTATGTTGGCCTTCGGAATTCTATTCGTTTTACAGAAAAAAACAGCCATTAAAGGATTTGGTTTTGCCTTAGCAGGTTTAGGTTTTTTCTTCTTAGGGATTGAGTTTATGCAAAATGGATTTGAAACCTATAAAGATGATTTTGACTTTACCAGCATCGCTCAAGAAGGATATAAAGGAGTGTTCTTATTTGCCCTCATGGGAATTGTTTTAACCATTGTTTTGCAGTCAGGAAGTGCTGTTATTGTTTTGGTCTTGACCATGCTTGAAGCCTCACAACTGGGCTATTTCAATGCTTTGGCCTTGGTTGTCGGAGCAAATATTGGAAACGTGGCAACAATGATTATCGGAGCAATCAGCGCAAGTACCAATGGGAAACGCCTAGCAGGGGCACAAGTAATTTTCAAACTCTCCGCAGGTTTGGTATGTTTAATTCTTATTTTTCAACTTGCCGATTTCGTCGATTTTATAGCAAAAATATTTGGTGTTAATGAACAAAACTTCTCTATAAAACTTTCTATTTTTCATACACTTTTCAATCTCATTGGGTGCATTTTAATGATTCCATTTATCAAGTCTATGATTAAGTTTTTAATTAAAATATTACCCGAGAAGAGTCAGAACAAAGCAGAGTTTGAAAGGGCGAGATATTTGAACAAAAGTATTCTAAAATATCCCCAATCAACAATTCGTGCGCTTTTAGATGAGAGCAAATATCTTTTTGAGAAAACGACCTTTTCAATTGTTGCCAAAGGATTAAATCTAGATCCCAAAGCCATACGCAGCGACGTTCCTATTCTCAAGATCATCGAAGACAAGGACATCAGTTACGACATTGACGTTGAGGAGATGTATTATACCAAAGTGAAAATTATTTATGGTAAAATTATTAAGTACGCCACTTTATCGGAAAGTGAATTCACATTATCTCCTCCTTTATTTTCAGCATTTTCAAGGGTAAAAGACGCCAGTAGGAATCAAGTGGTGATCATTAAAAACACGAGGGGCTTACATAAAAACGTAAAAAAATACTTGCATTCTGACAATGAATATATTCAAGAAGAGTATGAAAAACTGAGGAGCTTCGTAGCCAAAACTTTAAGGGAAATATACAACCTGAAAAGGAATCCTGAATCGAGTTCGACACTAGATAGCCTGGAAGACCTCAAAAAAATAGCTTCTACGCGTGACCTGTTATTGAGCGGAAGATTTGAATACCTCATCCGCGAACGTAAAATCTCCAGTAATATGGCTTCTTCTTTAGCCAATGACAGCACCAATGTT
Organism: Brumimicrobium sp.; assembly: GCF_048268645.1. Taxonomy (NCBI): domain Bacteria; kingdom Pseudomonadati; phylum Bacteroidota; class Flavobacteriia; order Flavobacteriales; family Crocinitomicaceae; genus Brumimicrobium; species Brumimicrobium sp. The sequence goes on from NZ_JBLWVE010000021.1 coordinate 16,239, forward strand.
AATGGTATTGTCTTAAAAATGATAGAATCTGCTGAGTTACTTTACATCGAAAGCGACTATTTACTACAATTGGTAGAAGATCTTTAAGCTATTTCACCTTTTGTAACTCCATGGTCTTGGTGTACAGTAAATAACCTTCATTTTCTTCAAACCCCATGTCAAACAACTGCTTACAATAGTTGTGTACTTGTGCTTTATGACTGCTCAATGCTTCCCCAGTTTTGAAATCAACGACAACAGCCTTATTGCCCGAAAGGTAAAGTTTATCTGGTCGTTTCACTTCTTTTTCACTGATTAAAATATCCTGCTCGTTGAGTACTTTTTCTGCATCTCGAACAAAAGTTTGCTCTTCCAAAAGCGCATATATTTTACTTGAAGTCTGTTTGATTTGATCTACCCACCTCGACTCTATTTCGCCTGTAAAACGCAAATCTTCTATTATCTCCTCAGCAGAACGTCCATTTGACATCTCGGAAAGCACCAAGTGGAGTGCGTTTCCATATTGTTGTTCCTCATTGAACACTTCATTTTCTAGTGCTTCTTCATCTTGTAAAGACAATTCAGGGAACCATAAAAAATCACTTAAATCTTTTGGGGTGAAATTTTCACCTGTACTTTCTTCGCTTCCTTTACGGTCGACCTTGGTTTCTTCTCCTATTTTGATGAATTCTTTTGATCTTTCGGTAATCAAATCGTCATTCCATAATTCAACTGACTTCGCAACAGGTTGATTAATTTGAGTGAAAAATCCATCTTTAGCAGAAGGTTGCTGTGTTTCTGAAAGAATATATAATCGATCACTAGGACGCGTAAATGCAACGTAAAGAATATTCAATTCATCCAACAACAATTGATTATATTCTATTGTGTAGGCTTCCAACATATAATTGGGAACATTTTCTTTGCTTAAAGTAGAATACAGCACTTCTCCTTCATTGGTTTCCACAAAATGAGTTCCCCAATGGGTTTTAATTTCCCAACTCAAACTGGGCATAATCACAACGGGGAATTCTAAACCTTTTGACTTATGAATGGTCATGATTTTAATGGCTTCTTTGTTTTCTGGCATTTGAATCGTGCTCTTATGCAATTTAGCGTTCCATTCTTCAATAAATCCACGAATATCTGGTCCGTATTTTAAATCATAATTCTGGAACAGTTCCAAAAGGTGATGCAGGTATGGATTTTTTAATTCGCTTAAGCCAACTAAGGCAATAAACCTTTCACCTAAATCATATAAATTCTCATACGGAAACATCAAAGCATCCATGCTACCAAACTCTTGCTTTACAAAACTCTCAAAGTCAAAATCACCCACTTTTTCATTCATCCAGAAGGGAATAAGCGCAACAATAGGATCTGTATTTTGTAAGCGATAATAGGTGGTCGCAAACTTAATTTGAGTTGTTTTATTGGCACTGTTTCTTCTTAAATTAAGGTAGTCAACACACAATCCAATTGAAGCATCAGAAGAAATAATCAAACTGTCTGAACTTACAATTTTATATCCTTTTCCTGCTTCAAGTAAAGCTTTTGCGAACCTTCTTCCTTCTTTTTTCCCCCTTGTCAGTACACAAATATCTCCTAGGTCAAAACCATCATCTACACAACGTTGAACCTTTTCCAAAAGAAAAGCATGCTCTCTTTCTTTGAGTTCTTCGGCTTTCATTTTCCCCAATAATTCAATAGATACAAATCCTCCATCATCTCCTCGGGGAGTTTGACGAACATCTTCATAATACGCTTCAAAATGGTCAGGCAATTCACCCAATAATCGATTAAAAAAAGCATTATTGAATTCAACGATGTTTTTACGTGATCTATAGTTTTCTTCTAAGGGAATTTTCCTCCCCATTTGTTTAAAGTAAGCTGAAATTTGAGTAAAATTGGCATCGCCTTCAGGGTTATAAATCTCTGGTAACTTTACAAATTGCTCCACTAAGCCATTCCTAAATCGGTAAATGGCTTGTTTAGGATCTCCTACAATTAGGTTTTCGTGATTGTTAGAAATAGACTCATGAACCAAGGGAATTAAATTGACCCATTGTAATCTACTGGTGTCTTGGAACTCATCCAGCAAATAATGATTGTATCGGTTCCCTAACCTTTCATAGATATACGGTGCGTTTTCTTTTTTTAATAGCTCAGCAATCTTTTGTCCGAATTCAAATATTCCAATAATGTTTTTCTTCTCCTTAAAAAGGGTTAGTTCCTTTGAAATGTATTTCAATAAAGCCAAATTATAAAAGTTCGACTTTATCTTGGTGAGCGTATATAGTTTTTCAGCCAAATCACTCTCCAAAACAAAAAGTGCTTTCACTTTATCCATTAATTGAGGGTCCACATTGTGATTGTCGCTGACATTTTCTCCCGACAAGGTTTTTGCAATGGTTTTTGAAGGTGGTTTTACTTCATACAAAGAACGAGAAGGCAGCTCTTTCAACAAAGGAAAAATTCCTCTTGATTTTCCTGGGTAATCTTCAATGCTTGAGTTTAAGTCCACAAAATAACTGTATACTTTACTACACTCCGCTTGGTGCTTTTCATTTAAAGCTTTGATGTCTGAAAGAACATTGGCATAAGTGACTTCATTGAATTCTTTTTCCAAAAGCGACTGAATGTATTCTTGATCGGTTTCCTTAGTCAACACTTTACTGAACTCAATCAAACTACTCCTGAAATTCCATTTGTCGCCTTCATCTGCATTACTTTTAGCATAATTCAAGGCCAATTTAGTGATGTTTTCTTCTCCTGTTTTGCCAATCTTTGACATCAATTCGTCGATGACTTGTTCGAGCAAGACATCCTGATCTAAAGTTACCTCAAAGTCTTCTTGTAAATCTAAATCTCGACTAAATGTCCGGATTAAGCGAAGGCTAAATTTGTCTATGGTCAAGACGTTAAAATCTTCGTAATTATGCAAAATTTCAGACAATGTTCTTTTGGCCTTTTCCTGAATAACTTTGGCCGTTAATCCAGTGGTTTTTTGTGTTTCTTTCAAAAGCAATCCCGCTTTCTTTTTTTCCTTTTCTGCAGCCCTGTTTGGATACGCCAACCAGTCCAATGCTTGAATCACACGTTCTTTCATTTCCCATGCTGCTTTATTGGTAAAAGTCATGGCCAAAATCTTCGCGAAGTTTTTTGAAGCTACGCCTTCCCCAAGTGTGAGTTTTAAATAATTTTGGACCAGAGAAAATGTTTTACCACTTCCAGCGGATGCACTGTAAATAGTTAGGGGCTTTGTGATTTCTTTTTGCATATTTTGAATATAAGAAGAACCAACTAATTTAAGATTAAATTCGTCTTGTTTCTGAAAGAATTGAAAAAATCTCTTGGTGACTTTTGTCACTTTCACATTCTGCATAAAGATTTTCCTTTGATTTATAATCAAAAAAATACTATATTGATACTGTAAAATAAACACTATGAAAAAGTTAACTTTATTTTTTGTGCTAATGGTTTTTGGATCTCTTTATTCCTGTAAAGAAAAACCTAAAGATGACGCCAATTCTCCTACGACCTCACAGCTAAAAGCACGTGTTAACATTGTTCCGACTTACCAAGGGACTCCAATTGATTTTAGTCAAAGTTTCACAACTCAAGAAGGCTACGCCATATCGTTTACCAAGTTAAATATCATTATGACGAAGTTCAAAAACAATGATCAGCAGCTTTTTGAGTCAGCAATCTATAAATATGAAGATGATGAAAGACTACTTTGGGAAGGACCAGGAGATTATAGCAATTTTAGTTCTTTCACTGCAAACATTGGAGTTGATTCAACACAAAACTACGAAGACCCTTCTGCTCGAGACGCAGACGACCCGTTGTTTATATTGAACTCTGGTGACATGCATTGGGGGTGGAATACCGGTTATATTTTTGTAATGCTTGAAGGTAAGGCAGATACAACAGCAGCACAGGATGGTAGCTTGGCAAGTTTTTCTTATCATATCGGAACCAATCAAATGTTGCGTAACTTCACTTTAACAGACATCACTTGGTCAAAGGTGAATAACCATCTTTATGAAAGTAACATCTATTTGGATTTATATAAAGTCTTTGATGGCGACATCCATGATATTGACATTAAAACAGACAGGACATCACATACAAATCCTGACCAAATTCAGTTAACTGAAAAAATAATTGATAATTTTATAAACGCCTTAAGTAAAGACTAAATGAAATACTTTTCTATCCTTATACTCCTTTTTGCGCTTGTTTCCTGCAATAAGAATGAAATAGATTTATCTATTACTCCTTATATTTTAGAAGTTCCAAGCCATTTCCCAGCAATGCCCGTCCCTGAAGACAATCCCATGAGTGTTGAGGGTGTTGAACTGGGTAGGAGGTTATTTTATGATAAACGACTCAGTCGAGACAACACCATATCATGTGCTTCTTGTCATTCACAAGAACATGCATTTGCTGATCCCGATCAATTTTCAACGGGTGTTGATGGTAATTTAGGTGTTCGACAATCAATGGCTTTGGTCAACCTTGGTTGGCAAAGTGCTTTTTTTTGGGATGGGAGAGCCAACACATTAGAGGAACAAATTCTTCATCCAGTGGTTGACCCTTTAGAAATGGACCAAAGCTGGAGTGCAGCAGTACAGAAACTTCAAGCAGTTGAGCAGTATAGCATTGATTTCTATCGTGTTTTCGGCGTAAAAGATTTTGACTCAACGCATGTTTCAAAAGCTATCGCTCAATTTTTGCGCACATTGGTTTCTGGTCAGGCGAAATATGATGTCATGTATAAATACAGAAACAACTTACCACTGAATGCTTTTGAACAAGAATTGTATACTCAAATTACATTTGAAGAATGGGGAGGAATGGATTTATTTTTTAGTTTAACCAATGGTGATTGTTTGCACTGTCACGATGGGCCATTAATAGAAATTCCAGGTTTATTTTCCAATAATGGGATGGACACACAATTTTCAGATGTCGGTAGAATGGCTGTAACAGGAAATCCAAATGACGAAGGAAAGTTTAAAGTCCCAACCCTAAGAAACATTGAATACAGCGCACCATACATGCACGACGGGCGATTCTCAAATCTAGATGAAGTCTTGAATCACTATTCTTTTGGAGTGGTAGAAAGTCCAACGATTGACCCGATGATGGAGTTCTCTCATCAAGGAGGAGTACAACTGGACATGCAAGAGCATCAACTCATTAAAGCCTTCTTAAAAACCTTTACAGATGAACAGTTTTTAAACAATCCTGACTTTAAAGACCCAGGATCTTATTAAATGATAAACAGCAAAAACATTTATTCAAGGGTCTCCTATGAATTATGCCTTTAATTTAGTTTATTTGTTTATATAAAATACATCCATGGAAGACCGTAGAAGACTAACAACAGAAGAAAAAGCGTTAAAAATCAACCTTAAATCAGACATTTATGGTTCTTTTTCTGAAATTGGTGCTGGTCAGGAAGTCGCCGCAAACTTTTTTAGGGCTGGAGGAAGCTCAGGAACGATTGCCTTTTCTCATTCTGCCTACGACATGAAAGTGTCTGACAGTATTTATGGAAAAGCAAAACGCTATGTTTGTGAAGAACGATTACACACCATGCTGAGAAGAGAGTATGAAATGGTGACTACCAGTCTGGCTCACCGAAAAGAACATACACGCTTCTTCTCTTTTTGTAATACGGTGGAATCATTAAACTATCACAAAACAAATCAAGGTCAAGGTTGGGTTGGGTTGCGGTTTCAAGTAAAGCCAGACACACCGCCAAACAATATTATTTTGCATGTTAAAATGCATGACCAAAACAACAGAGCACAACAGGAAGCTTTGGGTATTCTTGGAGTAAACCTTGTTTATGCAGCCTATTTCCATGCAACAGGAGAATTGGATTACTTTATCAATAGTTTGGTTCACCACCTTCCAAAAGACCGTATAGAAATTGACATGCTGCATGTTGAAGGTCCAGATTTTGAAGAAATTGACAATAGGATTTTAGCCTTAAATCTTGTAAAAAGAGGAATTACTGAAGCTACAATGTTTGATCAAACAGGAAAAGTCCTTCAGCCTGCAAGTAATCTTTATAAAAAGAATATTCTTTTAATGCGTGGACGATTTAGACCTGTAACAAAGGTAAACATCGACATGTTGAACAGCGCAAGGGAAAAATTCTATGAAGAAGAAGGTGTAGAAAAGAAAAATGTGCGTGAGGTATTTGAATTGACCTTGCGTGACTTAACTTCTGGAGGAAGAATCTCTGACAAAGACTTCGTTGACCGTGCAGAGCTTTTAGGTGCTTTAGGATACACCGTTATGATTTCGAACTATTTGCGTTATTACGAAATGGTGGATTACCTCAGCGAAATTTCGAGAGGTTATAAATTAGGGGTTATTTTAGGAATCTATAATATTCACAATATTTTCGACGAAAAGTACTACGACCATCTAAATGGAGGAATATTAGAAGCTTTCGGAAAAGGGTTTGGAAGAAACGCAAAAATGTACATCTATCCAGCCATTGATTACAATACTGGTGAGCTATATGAATTTAAAGATGTTGTGGTGCCAGACCATTTAAGGGGACTCTTGAATTATATGATCGACAACAATAAAATTGAAGCTTTAGAAAAATTCGATTACAACTTGTTGAACATTAAATCCGATGAAGTACTGGCGAAAATCACACGACATGAAGACGATGACACTTGGGATAATGACGTTCCTTATCGTGTGGCCATGGCCATTAAATTCATGCGTTTGTTTGGCTACACACCGAAAGTTGAGCCAGAACCCATCAAACTATCTAAAGAAATCAATTTCAAATTGTAGTTTTCAGTCATTCATTAGAATGAACTCATAATAACCCAAAAAAAAAGCCCACCAAAAAGTGGGCTTCTTTAGGTTCTAATTGAACCTCGTATTATTCTTCTTTTCTTGACTTCTTCATCAATTCAATCTTTTCTTTCAAAGACAATTCTTCTTCCGTTGAGTCAGAATCTTGGTTTTTATCTTCATACTGATCAGTTGAATCTGCCTTTGTCTCCTCATCTTTTTCTACAGGTTGAGATTTTTCAATTTTTTCCTCTTCCTCGGAAGCATCCTTCGCAGGAGTCGCGTAACGACTTAAGAATTTAGGCTTTTCACCATATTTCGACGCTCCAAGACGAGGTTTTTCTGGTTTGTCTTTTTTCCTATCATTTCCTTTCTCAGCAGATTCAGTTTTTTCAGTCTCTTCCTTTTTAGGCGTTACGGCTGCATCATCATCGACTGGCAAATACGCCGATTTTGCTTTCGTATATTTTGAAGCAGCACTTTTTCTAGGTTCAGAAGGTATTGTAGAAATAACTCTTCGTGTGGGATTATACTCTTTCTCCTCACGGTTGCTCTCATTCTCTTTCTCACTCTGTTTACCATTCTCTTGGTCATCGACTGGCGAGTAAGTTGATTTTGTTGCACCATATTTTGATGTAGAAACTTCCTCAGATGTTGAAGATTCAGGAATTACCTTTTCTTCTCTTTGGCGTTTCTCTCTTCTTACACCACGTGGTTTTGCCGGAGCACCATCTTCATCTTCTTGACTATTGTCATATTTCTTTGATCCTGCGAAAATCTCAAACTGTCTAAGACTACATTCAAGGTTACCATTAAACACCTTAATTTTCTTACTAGGTCTTAACCCAATATTCTTCAACGCATCAATATTCGAAGAAACAACCCAGCAATCATAACCCAAGAATGACTGCTTGAATAAATCACCTAAACTTGTATAGAGTTCTTCAACCTCCTCTCCCATTCTTTCACCATATGGAGGGTTACAAATTAATATTCCTTTATCATCTGGAGCTTCCAACTCTAAAGCATCTTTAATTGCCCAAGTCACCATATTTCCAATCGGTGCCATTCGGCTATTTCTACGCGCTTTTTTAATCATTTCTCCATCAATATCCGATGCCAGGATGTCAAATCCTAACTTGACTGGACGTTGATTCCCTTCAGACCTCACTTTTTCCCATGCTTCTGCATCAAAAGACTTAAAGTTTTTAAAGGCAAAATGACTCCTTTCGATCATTGCAGGAATATCTGCCGCCCAAAGTGCTGCTTCAATGGCGATTGTTCCAGAACCACACATAGGGTCAATCAATGTTGATTTTCTGTCCCAGCCTGACATTCTTAAAATACCTGCTGCCAAGACCTCATTCATTGGGGCATCTCCAACCTCTTGTCTGTATCCTCTTTGAAATAAAGGAACACCACTTGTATTTAAGGAAATAACAACAGACTTTTCTTTAATGTAGACATCAAACATCACCTGAGGTGATTTTAAATTCACATCAGGTCTTTTGTCATCATTTTTCTCTCTAAAAACATCTGCAATAGCATCCTTAACCAATAAGAATGGATACTGCGTATGCGTAAACATTGTAGAAAAAACAGCACCTTTAACAGCGAAAGTTTTATCGACATCAAAATAAGATGTCCAATCAATTTTCTTCGCTTCTTTGTACAGATCATCCTCTTTATGGATGGTAAAAGACTTTACTTTAACGAGTACAGAAATCGCTAAACGGCAACGGTAATTTAAACGGTATACATCTTCCCAGCCCCCATTCAACTGAACAGCACGATTCAAGAGCTCTACCTTATCATACCCTAATTCCTTTAATTCATCTTTGAGTAACTCCTCAAATCCGTAAAGCGTTTTTACTGTTATTACTAAATCTTTCATCTGTATTATTTAAATTCTCTAATTAATGGCAATTTCCATGAAAATAGCACCGCCAAAGTTCTAAATACTATAATGAACAATATACTTCCCCACAGTAACCAGAGAGTATCTCCGTATCCAAAATAGTCACCTAGTAAATAAAGCGACCCACCAACTAGGCAAGGTATAGCATATATTTCTTTTCTAAAAATCATAGGAATTTCATTACTCAAAACATCACGAAGTAAACCTCCGAAAGTGGCGGTAATCATTCCTAGAAACACTGCGGTTAAAGGTAACTGATCGTGTGATAAACCTTTTTGCACCCCAACAATTGTGAATACTGAAATTCCAATTGTGTCAAAGATAGACAATGTTCTTCTCCAAGTCTTCAATTTTCCCCGAAAAATAATTCCAAATGTTGCTGCAGCAATCACAACTCCGACTTGAGTAACAGAGGTCATCCATGCTACATCCTCATTCAACAACAGGTCTCTGATTGTTCCTCCCCCCAGTGCAGTAATGAAAGCGATGATATATCCCCCTAAAATGTCTAGGTTTCTATTGGCCGCTGTAAGCACTCCACTAATCGCAAATGCAACTAACCCAATATGGTCTAAAACTTCAAGCATTATTTAAATTTTCATTATTCCGGTAAAAACTCATACTTTTGTGCAAATTAACTCATTTAAATATAGCTTGAAACACAAGATTCTACTTTTTTTATTCATTTTAGGCTTATTCAGTCCTAAAAACACTTCCGCACAACGTGTAGGAGTTGTATTAAGTGGAGGTGGTGCAACAGGACTCGCACACATCGGTGTATTAAAAGCATTAGAAGAAGCGGAAATTCCAATTGCATACATTGCAGGAACAAGTGCTGGAGCATTAATTGGTGCTTTATATGCAGTGGGGTATTCTCCAGACGAAATAAAAGACTATATCTTATCGAACCATTTTAATAAAATGACCTCAGGGACAATTACAAAAGAAGAACGCTTCCTGTTACGAGAAGCCGATGAGGATGCTTCCATGATTAATTTCAACTTTGCCAAAGACAGTATTTTCACTAAATCCCTCCCCACCAACTTCATGACTCCTTCCTATCTGGATTTTGAAACATTGAGATTAATCGGTCATACAGGAGCAGCAATGGATAAAGATTTTGACTCCTTATTTATTCCTTTTCGTTGTGTTGCCGCGGACATCTATAAAAAAGAAAGTGTTATTTTTAGTAAAGGTGATTTGAACGCTGCAGTGCGTGCCTCGATGACCTATCCTTTTTACGTTAACCCTATTCGAATTGATGGAAAACTTTTCTTTGACGGAGGACTTTACAACAATTTCCCTGCAGATGTGCTTTACCATGAATTTCCCGTAGACTATATTATTGGAAGTAACGTTTCCTTAAATGCTGCACCGCCAACAGAAGACGACATCATCAGTCAAATTACAACGATGTTCGTGCAGAAGACCAACTTTGATTTACCTTGTGCTTACGGAGTTATCATTGAACCCAAAAACGATATCGGAACATTCGAATTTACAAGGGCCGAAGAAGCCATTCAAAGTGGTTACGACGCTGCTTTGATTTATCTCGACAGCATTCGTCCTTATGTACAAACCACCGCGAAAACCGAAGCGTTGGCAAAAAAAAGAAAAGCTTATCGCGCCCAAATCAAACCCATTCAAATCAATGAGCTATCGGTTGAATCTTATACCAACAGCGATGTTTCTTTCATTAAAACACAATTTATGAAAGACTCGATTAAAGAACCTATAGACGTTGATGAATTACAAAAACGTTTTTACAGAGGATATGCAGCACCCCAAATCAAATATATTTATCCTACTTTAGAAAAGAATAGCGACACCACCTACAGGTTAAAGTTGGATGTCACCAAACAAAAACCTTTTGCTTTAAGTATTGGAGGACACTTCTCTTCACGACCGGTAAACACAGCATACATTGGCTTGTCCTACCTTGACTTAGGATTAGGTGCAGCAAAAATTCATGCGGAGACCTATTTTGGAAAGTTTTATGGTTCTACAAAAGTGAAGCTAGACTTTGATTTGCCTTCCTATTTTCCATTGAGGGTCAGTCCTTATTTTGTATTAAACCGTTGGGATTACTTCAGGAGCTCTTCTACCTTTTTTGAGGACATCAAACCATCTTTTTTGTTGCAAAATGAAATGTATTATGGATTAAACATGGGAATACCTACTTCCAACAATGGAAAAGTAGCCCTAGACTTTAAAAAATTCACCAATAAAGACCAGTATTATCAAACCTTAAATTATTCAGAAAGTGACACTGCAGACATCACCACTTTCAGTGGAGAATCGGCTTCCATCAATTATGAGTTGAATACGCTAGACAGGAAACAATGGGCTTCAAAAGGGAGTTTGCTTAGAGCCAGTTTTCGCTATGTTCAAGGAAAAGAAAAAAGTATTTCTGGAAACACTCCTTCTTCAGAATATGATTTAAGAAGACAACACCGTTGGATTAGTCTTTCTCTTGAAGGAAGAAAATACTATGAAATGACCAAGTTTTTCAAAATTGGCTTCTATGGAAAAGCGGTAATGAACTCACAGTCTTTATTTTCTAACTATACAGCCTCTGTTTTGGCCATGACAGAATTTTCTCCACTGCCCGACAGCCGAACCTTGTTCATGAGCGAATACAGGGCCCCGCAATATATCGGAGGAGGTTTAAACCTAATTTTTAACTATGGTAAGTTTTTTGAATTTAGACTGGACTCCTATTTCTTTCAACCATTTAAACAAATTATTCGTTATGAGGATGAATCAGGATTCGGTTACTCAGATTTATTGAAAGAAGGCTTGCCGATGGTAGGCGCTTCAATCATATTCCATTCGCCACTTGGCCCATTAAGGCTCTCTACGAATTATTTCCCTGACCAGGACAATCCTTTTGTCACACAATTAAGTTTTGGCTATATAATCTTTAACAATAGGTCAATTCGCTAGTTAAAAGCAGATTTTCTCCTTTTGAATTATTACTTTTGTACAAATTTTATTGATATGATATTACCCATTGTAGCATACGGTGATCCAGTTTTAAAAGTTGAAGGAGTTGAAATTGATAAAGACTATGAAGGTCTGAGTGAATTACTTGACAACATGTGGGAAACAATGTACAACGCAAGAGGTGTTGGATTAGCAGCGCCACAGATAGGAAAGTCAATTCGTCTATTTATCGTCGATGCTTCGCCGTTTGCTGAAGATGATGAAGAGGGTGAACCAGATCCAAAAGCAGAAGGTCTTGAAAACTTCAAAAAGGTCTTCATCAACCCTATCATTGAAGAAGAAGAAGGTGAAGAATGGGCATTCGAAGAAGGCTGTTTATCTATCCCCACTATTCGAGAAGAGGTTTATCGTAAAGAAAAAATCACCATTACTTATTTTGATGAGAATTTTGATTTTCACGAAGAAACTTACGACGGATATGCAGCACGAATCATTCAACATGAATACGATCATATTGAGGGGGTTTTGTTTACAGACCACTTATCGATTTTAAAGAAACGTTTACTTACAAAAAAATTGACCAATATTTCGAAAGGAAATGTTGATGTTGATTACCGCATGAAATTCCCAGTAACTAAAAGAAAAAAATAATAATGAAAAAGTTAATTTTTGTTTTCGGTATTTTATTGACCTTTACAGCTTGTACAGATCAAAATGCAGATACAGCTTCTAATGAAGCCCCTACTATTGAAGGTTTAAAAGCTTCAATTAAAGAAATGGACGACTCATTAAAGGTGCTTATGGATGAAGCTGTGAAATCTCCAGAATACAAGATGAATCGTGTAGCTTATCATGAAGCCATCAATAGAAATAAAGACTTTTACCATAACTTTCCAGAAGATCCGTATGCAGAAACAGCTTTAGATAAAATCGCAGCGCTTTATCTACAACTCAATGTAGAAAGTGAATCTGTAAAATGGAGAGATACGCTTCTCACAAAGTATCCGGATACGAAGAATAAAATTGGATTGTTGGAACTACAAATGAATTACTATGATTTCAATGAGTACAATCCAGAAAAAATAAAATTCTATGCCAATCAATTATTGGCCATTGAGAACTTACCCGCAGAAAAGCGTGAACAATATGAATTCCGTTTAAAGCACATCGACAAAACTTTTGAAGAACTTATTGAGCTTCAACTGTCAGACGAAAACATGCTTGTAGAAACTGAAGAGGTAAAGTAACTTGTTAAGGCTTTGTTAAAAATCCATAAGTGAACACTAATCGTCTTATATTTGATTCATAACTAAAATTAAAAACCAATGAAAAAATTACTATTTACCCTAAGCTTATTATTTTCTGCCTTTATTGGTATGAATGGTTTATTTGCACAAGCAGCAGTTGAATCAGGAGCTAAAATTGAATTCGAAAAAGAAACACATGATTACGGTACCATCGACCAATATGCTGATGGAAACTGTGAATTTGTATTTAAAAACACAGGGAATGAGCCTTTAGTTATTTCGAGCGCAAAAGGTTCTTGTGGTTGTACAGTTCCTTCTTGGCCAAGAGAACCAATCGCTCCAGGAGAGTCTGCTTCAATTAAAGTAAAGTATGACACAAAGCGTGTAGGTATTATTGGAAAGAGCGTTACTTTACAATCAAACGCAATTAACAGCCCTACAAAAACAATCCGTATCAAAGGAAATGTTGTAGCAAAACCTCAAGGAGGAGCTCCTGTAAACAACAGCGGTGCACCAACTAGCAACTAGGCACAAGAAATGAAGAACGTTATCGTACTTCTTATAATGATAGTAAATTCCGCTATTGGGTTCGCCCAGTATGCGGAATTTAACTTTCTGAATAAAACCACACATAAGTGGAATAAAACAAATGAAGGAACTGTTCTTCAACACTACTTTGTTTTCGAAAACACTGGAGATACTCCTTTGGTAATAAATGATGCACTCGTAAGTTGTAGTTGCACGAAAGTCCAATTTCCAAACCATCCAATATTACCCCAACAAAAAGATTCAATTCTTGTTACTTTTGACAGCAACCAAAAATATTATATGCAAGACAGAATCATTAAGTTAAAAGCAAATACCAAAAAAGATCAAGAGCTACGCATCAAGGTATATGTAGTTCCTAAAGAGGACTGAGCAAACATCGCTTAAAATCTTTTAACAGAATATTCCGCTCAAATTCGAGCAATATCCTATCTTCGTACTATAAAACTTTACCATGTCAATATCTGTAAAACATCTTACGAAATTCTATGGCGAACAAGCCGCAGTAGACAACATCTCGTTTGAGGCTAAAAAAGGTGAAATCTTGGGATTTCTTGGTCCAAATGGAGCAGGTAAATCTACAACAATGAAAATCATCACCAGTTTTATTCCTGCAACTGAAGGTGATGTAGAAGTATGTGGACTAGACATCAAGAAGCATTCTTTAGAGGTACGAAAAAAGATAGGTTATCTCCCTGAGCACAACCCCATTTATTTGGACATGTATGTGAAGGAATATTTGACTTTTGTGGGAAAGATTTATAAAATTCCAAACCTCAAAGAAAGGGTAAAAGAAGTGATTGAATTGGTAGGATTGCAAAAAGAACAACACAAAGTGACAGGGACACTTTCCAAAGGGTATCGTCAAAGGGTTGGACTGGCCCAAGCCATTATTCACGACCCTGAAGTACTGATTTTAGATGAACCCACTTCTGGACTTGACCCTAATCAGTTAACGGAGATCCGTGAATTAATTAAAGAAATTGGTAAGGCCAAAACAGTAATGCTTTCAACGCATATTATGCAAGAAGTTGAAGCGATTTGTGACAGGGTAATCATTATTAACAACGGAAAATTAGTAGCCAATGCGAAAGCAAGCGAACTGCAATCTGACGTGAAAAGTCAAGTCGTTTTTGTTGAATTTGATGCTGTAGTTTCAAGAAATCGTTTGGCAAAAATTCCTAATATCAGTCGTGTAGAAGCCATCAATGAAACCTCTTTTTTAATCAATTCCGACCAGTCGATAGACCTTAGAAAGACCATCGCTGGATATGCCAAAGATGAAAACTTATTGATCTTAACCATTCGTAAAGAGGAAAAATCATTGGAAGAAGTCTTTAAATCCTACACTACTAAATAAACACATATGAAAGTTGCTGGTTTTACCTTTGTAAGAAATGCCATTAAATACGATTATCCTATAACAGAAGCAATTCAATCTATTTTGCCCATTTGCGATTTGCTTGTTGTCGCGGTTGGAGATTCTGAAGATGAAACTCTAGCTTTAATTCAATCCATCGACAATCCAAAGATTAAAATTATTGAGACGGTTTGGGACGATTCATTACGTGAAGGTGGTAGAGTGTTGGCCGTTGAAACAGATAAAGCGTTTAATGCCATTCCAGAAGATTATGACTGGGCATTTTACATCCAAGGGGACGAAGTGGTTCATGAAGCAGATTTACCTACCATTAAGGCAGCAATGGAGCAATACATAAACCAGTCTAATGTCGATGGTTTGTTATTCAAATACCGTCACTTTTTTGGTTCTTATGATTATGTTGGAAATTCATTGCGTTGGTATCCGCATGAAATTCGTGTCATTAAAAATAAAAAATCAATCTATTCTTTTCGCGACGCGCAAGGTTTCAGAAAGGATGATGACAAGAAGTTAAACGTAATTCCCATAGATGCTTATATTCACCATTATGGTTGGGTTAAAGACCCGCGTGTAATGCAGGCTAAGCAAGAAACTTTCAATAAGTTATGGCATGACGACGAATGGATGGATCAAAACATTGATAAGGTTGAAGAATTTGATTATTTCAAAAACATCGATTCTTTAGAAAAATACAAAGGTACACACCCAAAAGTCATGAATGATCGTATCGTGCGCTTGAATTGGAAATTCAATTATGACATTACTTTTAACAAAACGCCATTAAAACAAAAAATTAAAATGGCCTTGGACAAAATTGGAATAAAAACAACCTATAGAAATTATACTACTGTCAGAAAGTAGTACTAATTACAAAATAACTTTACGGCTTTTTTCCATTGCGTGCTGGGCAAAATCTTCTCCTACCGAAGTCTTATAGTCATAAATATAATCAACATTTAACTTTTCGAAGATCTCTTTTTCATCATCGTAATGGCAAATCGCTGCAATTTTAAATTGACGTTCCTTCATCTTATTTATTTGCTTCATAGAGTTGAAGTTGGAAGCATAATCACTCATGGCCAAAACCACTACATCAACCTTGTCCCAGTTTGATTCGTCCCAAAAGTCCCTGTCGGTGGAATCCCCCCAAACCACATTACACCCTTCTGCTTTTAGTGTTTTTACTTTATCTGCGTTATAATCAACACCAATTACATCATCTGGAAAGCTGGCTTTCAAATGATAATATGCTGGCAACCCTATACTTCCCAGTCCAATGATAACGTACTTTGCTTCTCCACTTATTTGGGCCTGTTTATCAATATCTTTAGAGGTTCTATTCCACTTGGTTAGGGTATCCTTATATTTTTCGAATAATTCGTAAGAACGAGAGATAATAGGAGAAGACAATAAAAAAGAGAGACTCATGAAGATGGCTAAAGTAGTTAACCAATCATTGTCGATCATTCCGTTTGAAACTGCTACTGCACCGACAATTAATCCAAATTCACTATAGTTAGACAAGTGCAATGAGGTCAAGAAATTGGTTCTGGCACGCAGTTCAAAGAAAGAGAATATACGAATAAATAAAAGGCCTTTGAACACGACAAAAACCAACAAGCACAATGCAATAATGATATTAGACCAAGTCGGAACCCCTGACAAACCGATATTTATAAAGAAACCAATCAAGAAAAAGTCCTTATAGTTCAGCATGCGTTCTGAAAGTTCTTCATTTCTTGGGTGATTTACCAACAACATTCCGATAATTAAGGCCCCTAAATCATATTTTAAATCGACTAAATCGAATGCCAAAGCACCTGCAATCAATGGAGCGAAAAAACCAAAGACTGTAAGTAACTCACCATGGCCTGATTTATTGAGCAATCTATCTAACAGCATCTTAACCACATACAAGTAAATAGGTAAAGCAAGCACCCAAATGGTCGGAAGAACGCTTTTTGAAACTGTTAAAAAAACCACTGCAAAAATATCTTGAACAACCAAAATACCAATAGCGAATCGACCATGTCGGGAAGAAATTTCCCCTCTTTCTTCAAGTGATTTTACGATAAAGACCGTACTCGAAAAGCTCAAAGCAAAACCAATGGTCATCGCAGATTCTAAGGTCATGTCTGCCAAATAACGGACCCCTAAAAAGCTAACGCCAAATAATACACCTCCAATTGTAAGGGTAGTGATAATAATGTGAGAAGAAGCAGTAATCCAAATTTCTGGTTGTATCAGTTGCTTTATTTTGATTTTCAACCCAATAGTAAATAAGAGCAGGATAATTCCTAAGTCCGAAAGAGGTCCTAAAATTTGCTTTAGGTTTCCATCAGTAAGTCCAGACATTCCCAGAATAAATCCAGTCGCAAGAAAACCCAACAATGCAGGCAATCCAAGTCTCTTCATTAGCAATCCGCTTAAAAAAGCCATTGCCAACCAGATTGCATCAATGTATATTGCGTCTAAATCTATTGAAATCATGTATTCTATTCTTTTGCGCTATTTAACTTTTATGTTTAAAGTGGCTTGAGTTTAAGCGCTTTGCAAAAATAACTTTTGTCTTTCAAAAAATAAGCTATTTTAAAAACGTTTTATCCATTTTTTAAAATAAAAGTAAGGGATAAAACCACGCAGTAGCATCCACATAATAATTGCATACCAAACAATTTGTAGTCCTGGAGCAATCTGATGTCCAATTAATAATACGGGTAAAAATCCGAAAAATGTCGAAATAAATAAGATATTTCTAAGGAATTTCGCTTTTCCCATTCCTTTAAAAACTCCATCCAGAGTAAAAGCAAGCGCATTGATGGGCAAACACAAAGCAAACAAAGGCAACACAATTGGATACATGCCCCAAACCTGTTCATTCTTAATAATCAAGCCCATTACCTGGCTGTCGAAAATCATTAACAATCCGGCCAACACAAAAGAAACCACCAAACTCAACAATAGATTTCTATTCAAGTTTCTTTGCATTGCTGCTTTGTTTTTGGCGCCTAAGAACTTGCCCGCCAAAGCATTTGCTGAAGTTGCAAAAGCATCTAAGAAAAAGGCCGAGAACATCCATAAATTTAACATCACTGCATGGGTTGCTGCTTCTACTGTGCCATAAATATTTGCAAATTTATGGGTCAACATTAAGGCTAGGTTTAAGGTAATGGTCCTGAGTACTAAGTTTCCTGCAATGAGCAATAATCCAACAAATTCAGGATTGATTTTTAGACTGTGAATTAATTTTATTTTAGATTTATACAACAAGAAATAAAGGGTCATTAAAAACATGACAATTTGCGCAATAAAACTTGCCCATGCTGCTCCTTCAACGCCCATCGGTTCAACCCAATTCCACCATCCTAAAACGAAGACAAAGTCCAATAAAATATTGATGCTTCCTCCTACGATGGATATAACCATGGCCCACCAAGTATTTTGAACGCCTCTAAAAACACCAAATACAGAGAAGGTAATCAGCGTTAATGGAAAACCAAGAACACGAATATTAAAATAGGCTGTGGCATCTTCCAAAACAGGTCCTGTAGCAGAGAGCAAATGTTCAAACACCCAAGCCGAAGTAAAGAAAGTCGTCAACATAGCCAATACCCCCACAATGGCATTAAAGTAAATCATTTGGGGAATAAGACTCGCCATCACACGCATTCTCATAGAGCCATAAGCTTGAGAAACAACAGCAGAAATAGCACTTTTCATTTGGGCAAAGATCCAAACCAACGCTGAGATCAGACTTCCCGCGATTCCAACCGCAGCAACTGCAGACAAATTTTCATGATGTCCCGAAAAACCATCTGTTCCAATATTTCCCACTACAGCCAAATCTGTCAAAGACAAAACAGGCTCAACTACTCCGCCCAACATTGCAGGCAAGGCTAGTTTCCAAATTGATCGATATGTTGGCTCTTTTTGAATTCCTGTAGATTTTAAAATGCAAAGATATTCTTTTTTTGGGTTAGGCCCGACTTTAACAGTCTTTCTCATTTGATGGAAAAGCTTAAACTAAATCAAGAATCTAGATATCCTTTTTGAATTTTGGTTTTCAAAATGAATCATACAGAAATATGATTAATTTAGCCCTTTCTAAAAAAAGAGATCAATGGAAATCATAAAAGCAATTATTTTAGGAATTGTACAGGGGTTAACAGAGTTCCTACCTGTTTCAAGTAGCGGACATCTTGAAATCGCTAAAGCCATTTTAGGGAATGAAGATGTTGGGGAACTCAGCATGATGACTACAGTTGTTTTGCATTTTGCTACTGCATTAAGTACAATTGTCATTTTCAGAAAAGATGTTACTGAAATCTTAAGGGGACTTTTTCAATTTAAAATGAACGATGAACTTTTGTTTTCGCTCAAAATCATTTTATCAATGATCCCTGCAGCTTTTGTAGGCTTCTTCTTTGAAGATATTATTGACTCATTCTTTAACCATCAAATTTTACTGGTTGGATTCATGCTTTTACTCACTGGTGTCGTGTTGCTTTTGGCCGATAAAGCTAAAAACACAGGTAAAGGGGTGAGTTTTAAAAATGCTTTTATTATTGGGATCGCTCAAGCCATTGCAATTCTTCCAGGAATTTCTCGCTCAGGTTCTACCATTGGAACGTCTGTATTGCTTGGAATTGATCGTGAAAAATCAGCACGCTTCTCCTTTCTAATGGTAGTGCCTTTAATTTTTGGTAAAATTGCAAAAGACCTTTTAGATGGCGCTTTTACGGCCGACAACATTCCTGTTGTTTCATTAACTGTTGGATTTATTGCAGCCTTTATCACTGGATTGATTGCCTGTACTTGGATGATTGCAATTGTAAAGAAAAGTAAATTAACTTACTTCTCTATTTACTGCTTTATTGTTGGAACAATTGCTATTGTTTGGTCAATGGTTTAAACAAGAACCTAAATGCACTCTACATTTTTTAATGATTCCAAATTATACTGTCCTGAAAAACAGCATTTAATGGCCGATTGTAATTGTAATGATTTAGTGAAATACCAATACTGCTAAAACCACGATGGTTAATGTTGTTGTTAAAGCAAGCTTTCCCAGAATTTCTAATTTTCTATACAGCCCATCAGGCTGATCCGACTTCATGGCTTTTCGCTCCATGATGTTCATAACAGCAAGAAAACCGATCAAAACAACAAAGAACAGTAATTTAATTTGCAACATTGGCATATAAGCTAATGCATTCCAAAAAGGAAGAATAAGGTAAACTCCAGACACCGAAAGCAAAATCAGTCCAATACTTCCCATTCGACCAAGAATTTTGGTGTTCGATTTTAGTTTTATTGCCTCGTCCTTACTTAACTTAGAAGAAGTAAACCCCAAAAAAAGCATGTGCAAATGCAGTTCCCAACCCCATGGCAAGACCAATAAAGTGGAGGATTAACATTGTATCTCTCATCGAAATTTAAATTTATTTTATTTTATTTGCATTACAGGAATCTCTTGTAAGTATTACCGTTTTTCAAAACGTCCACTTAAGCAAAAGCGTCTGAACTAGAAAGATCACTAGCAAGGCGTAATTTATTTTTAAAATCAAGGAGTTGACTTATGTCAATAACTGTTTTTAAAATAATTACAACGCAGAAAGTGAGCTTTATAGACAGAAGCTACAGTGCAAAGGGTTTTCCAATCAAGAACATCGTCGGTCGTTTATCCAAATCAAAGGCATTTTCTCTCCATTCGGCGATGGTCATCGTTTGAACACGCTCAGTTGGTAACGTCAAATCGCAGGCAATACACAAAAACGTAGTATCCAAACATTCATTCAGTAAGTCTTCAAGCAAATGATTGTTACGGAAAGGTGTTTCCATAAAAATTTGTGTTTGTCCAGTTTTACTTACCATGCGTTCATAATCTTTAAAAGTGAACACACGTTTCTTACGCTCTTTGGGGATGTATCCATTAAATGCAAATGACTGCCCGTTGAATCCACTGGCCATAAGTCCCAACAAAATGGAAGAAGGTCCTGTGAGTGGGCTTACAAACTCACCGTTTTGATGCGCTAAAGCCACCAAATCTGCACCAGGGTCAGCAACACCAGGGCAACCGGCCTCTGAAATAATGGCCACATCATGACCATTTCTCAATGGCGCTAACATTCCCGCCAAATCAGTAGGTGGAGTTTTTTTGTTCAGGATAAAAAATGTCGATTCATCAATAGGGAATGTCCTGTCCAGTTTTCGCAAGTAACGGCGAGCAGATTTCAAATTTTCTACCGCAAAATAGCGTGTATTTTTCGCAATTGCTGCTACCTCTACTGGAATAACATGTTCCCAGTTCTCAGATCCCATCAAAGTGGGCATTAAATATAATCGACCTCTAGCCATTAGTTTTTCAGTTCTTTTAATAATACATCTGTCCCGGCATCCAACATATCAAAAACATCTTGGAATCCTTCATCCCCTCCAAAATAGGGATCGGGAACTTCTAAATCTTTACCAGGATGCGTAAGGTTTAAAAACAACTCTACCTTTTGCACATCCTTTTCGTCTCTTGCCAATTTCGTAACGTTGGCAAAGTTACTTTTATCCATCACCACAATTCGATCAAACTCGTCAAAGTCTGCAACCTTAAACTGTCTGCCACGTAAATCATCTATCGGAACACCATTTCTCTTCGCTGTTTCAATCATACGTGGATCTGGAGCATCTCCTACGTGCCAATCACCTGTTCCTGCAGAATCGACGACTACATCTAAGCCGTGTTCCTGAACTTTCTTACGCATCAATCCATCTGCCATTGGTGAACGGCAAATATTTCCTAAGCATACCATTAAAACTTTCATAACATTTACTTTAAATATTCTTCAATAGGAAAACGTCAAACACTACGTTTCGCACCGTTCAACATTCTCTATGTTGGACTCTGATTTTTAATGATCTTCCAAAACAACGCTGGAGAGAATCGTTTAATCTTTGCCGCCAATATTTCTTTATTGCCAATCAAGACATCCTTTTTCTTTTTTACTGTCGCTTTCAACATTTGACGCACACATTCATCAACGGGCATTCCTGTTTCTTGATTGTGATCCATCACTCCATGCGCTGTTCCATCTTCGGTTAAAGCACTCGTTGAAATTGGAGTATTGATCTTCCCAGGACAAACAATCGTAACCGAGATATTGTTCTTTGCTTCCTCCAAAAGTAGACTTTCGTAATACCCATGCAAAGCATGTTTTGAAGCAGCGTATGCAGAACGCAAATAAAAGCCAAACTTGCCCGCAATACTTGAAGTGATAATAAGGTGTCCACTTTGTTGCTTCTGCATGTACGGTAAAACGGCTTTAGTCAAGGCAATATTTCCAAAATAATTTACTTCCATGATCCTTCGGTCAACTTCAATCGCTGTTTTGGATGCCTCAGCACGTTGTGAAATCCCTCCACTATTAAACAGATAGTCTATGCGTTTGTATTGTTCCACGACTTTCTTCGCCAACTCTGGAAAGTGACCATTTTCCGCTAAATCCAAGCGCAAAACCATGTGTTGCTCAGGGTTTTTTAGGGTGTTCTTCAAACTCTCTAACTCTTCAACATTACGTGCTGACAAAATTAATTTACTTCCTAATTCAGCTAATTGTACCGCAAGCTCTCTTCCTATTCCCGAAGATGCCCCCGTAATCCAAACTACTTTATTGGCAAATGTTTTCATAAGCGTAAAGATATCGAAAAGCTTTTACATATTGGAGCTATATTGAAATGATGAATGAAAAGTATGCTTGAACTCTATTTTTCATTGTTAATTCTTCAACTTTTATTCTTTTTAGATCTTCTTCTTTTGGAGCCCTTAATCCGCCTCCACCTCCAATTTACTTTCTTGATTTGCGGTGTTGTTTATACGCCAAAAAGAGCTTCTTATGTCGCTTTTTCAGCGCAATCAACACGCAATCAAGCTCAGTAAGATTTCCGTTTTCGTCGGGGGCTGGAGCGATAGACAACTACAAAACATCAATTGGATGCTCACCTTTTGATGATCCTTGGTTATAAAGTCGTTGAAACGGTAGAATGGATAGGTCCTAATTCTATTGAATATGGGATAAATACCCCAAACTGAACTGATGAGTTCTCCAATAGTGGTTTTAAACACTTTAGTTTAATAAGGTCACTCGAACAGACGTGCTATTCTATCACAACAAAATAATACGTAAATTTGCAAATCCAAGAAGACAAGTCATGAAACAATCAATATTCACATCTCTTTTTATCTTTTTATTCGGAGGGTTATTAACTATCGATTCATCAAGCTTTGCGCAAGACTTGAACCAATCAGAAAAAGGGGCTTTCTATTTATACTGGGGATACAACAGAAGTGCCTATACCCAAAGTGATTTGCATTTGAAAGGTCGAGGGTATGATTTTACGATGAAAAACATGACTGCTTCCGACAATCCGGAAAAGTTATCCATGAGTTACCTCAACATAGAGAAAATTACCATTCCTCAATTCAATGTGAGGTTAGGCTATTTCTTCAAAGACAAATGGGCTTTGACTTTGGGATATGACCACATGAAATACCTCATGGACCATCCTCAAGAAATCACCTTAGACGGTGAAATTCAACCTGGTGTTAGTGATTTATGGAGCGGCACATACGACAATCAGTTGGTTACCTCAGATTACGAACACATACATTACGAAAACTCAGACGGACTAAATTATATTCGTGTAGAATTAGCACGCTACTTCGATTTACTTTCTGTTGGTCAAAACAATTGGTTTAGAGTTCGTGCTCAGGCGGCAGCTGCTACAGGAATAATTCTTTCTTACAACGACTTCAACTTTGGAGGTCAGTTCGATAGAAAAACAATTTCTGTTTCAGGTTATGGACTTTCACTACATCCTGGATTAAGGCTAGAGTTTTTTAACCATATTTTCTTACAAACCAACTTTTCTGCTGGATTCATGCATCAGATTAAAGTAATGAATCGTCCAAACGACAAAAGTGCATACAGTGAACAGCGCTTTGGATATATCGCTTCCGATTTGGTATTGGGATACACATGGAGGTTCAATAGGAAATAAGATTCCTCGTCGCTGCGCTTATCATTAAACTGCCATAGCACAGAATCCAGTAAAAATAAGCCTCAATTACATTCCCACACCATGGACCAAAACTTAATGAAAGAAGGTAAGATTCCTCGTCGCTGCGCTTAACATTAAATTGCCATAGCACAGAATCCAGTAAAAATAAGCCTCAATTACATTCCCACACCATGGACCAAAACTTAATGAAAGAAGG
>NZ_JBLWVE010000022.1:0-34753 GCF_048268645.1 Brumimicrobium sp.
GGTACTTTAGGACATGTATTAAACCTGAAAGATTCTAATAATAAGAAGTGAATACCACTAACATCACCTAAGCTTCAAGCCTTTTACGTATATTCGTAGTAGCGGCTCGAAAGCTTAGCTGAAAACCGTTAGTGGTAATACTATGACACGACACCAAACGAAAATAAAGTGAACTAAAATGAAGGAATTTCTAAACAAAATTAGACTTGAAAAGTGGCATTTCTATATACTTGGAGTGGTTCTCATAAATTTTGGAATTGGACTTATTACAGGTTATAGACTAAATCAAAACTTGACATTTTTTCTAAAAATAATTTTATACTTGACAGGCCTAATTTTGTTCTTGACAACACTGAGACCATTTAAGAAAATAGCTGTTTATTATTCACTTTACGCAATCTCAGGTGTTTTGACTGGGCTTTTCTTTTTATTTGGCGGCATTTTCCTTGCTATTTTATCTTCACTTGTATTATTTCCAATTGTTCCAAAACAGACAGAATACAAAACTGAGACAATAAAAATTTATGACAGATTTCAAGGTTTTATGGCTCGTTGTTGCTCATATGAAGTAGTTGAACCTAAACTCTATATTTTTGAAAAACATTTAGGCTACATAAACATTGAAAGACCTATTGACGCTGACAAGGACGAGTTTAGTTTTAAAAACAACACGATTATTTATAAGTACGAATTGGATAATGACGGACAAACAACAGTTGGAGACACGACTGAAATACTTAATTTTGAATAGAAGTACTACCGCTAACAGCACATTGGCAATAGGCGGGGTTCCGTCTCCGCTTGACAGTTTTGTGGTAGCCGAAAGTTCAGTTCTCCGAACTAACTTTTGTGCTGAAAAGCCCGCCCATCGCCAATCTGCAAAACGTTACCTGCAATTTGCCGAAAAAACACTTTTAATCAGAATGTTTGAGTGTAGATTTTCTATGAGAAACACCCCAATCAACCATTGCGTCAAGAACTGAGAGAATATTTTTACCTGATTCGGTCATTTTGTATTCAATACGAACTGGCGTTGAATCATAAACGTTTCTTGTTATAACGCCATTTAGTTCTAATTCTTTTAACTCCTTAGACAACATTCTAGGTGTAATTTTATCGATATTGGTCTGTATGTCTTTGAACCTATAATTACCATAAAGGATTGATGCAAGTATAGGCAACTTCCATTTACCACTTATCACGTTCAAAGTATCATTAATCGCCAATACGTATTGTACAGGGCATTTTTTTATCTCAGAAATGTTTTGTAAATCACTCATTATCATGCATTGTAAATTTTTACTATACAAAAGTATATCAATATAAATTAACAACCAACTATACTTTATATAGCAAATGTAATACTTTTGTATCATTATTAACGATTAAAAATTTTAAAACATGATATTAGTAACAGGAGCAACAGGCGAATTTGGTAAACATGCCGTTCAGCAATTAAGAGAAAAAGGTGTAAGCACTTCTGATATTTCGGTACTTTCTAGAAGCGAGGAAAAGGCAATCAGCTATAAAGAAGATGGAATAACCGTAAAAACAGGAGATTACACCAACTATGACTCTTTAGTAAAAGCCTTTGAAGGCGTAGATAAACTGTTATTTGTTTCTAGCAGCGAGATAGAAAACCGTGAAGCACAACATGAAAATGTGGTTACAGCAGCCAAATCAGCTGGAGTTAAACATATTGTTTACACATCATTCATGAGAAATCAGGAAAGAGATAATTCTGCTATTGCATTCTTACAAAATTCACATATAAAAACCGAAAACTGGATAAAAGAAAGTGGTATAGCTTATACATTTTTACAGAACGCCACATATTTAGACATGCTACCTATGTTTATTGGAGAGCAAGTTTTGGAAACAGGCGTTATTATGCAACCTGCGGAAAATGGAAAGTCTAGCTTAGTATTAAGACAAGAATTGGCAGAAGCAGCAGCGGTAGTATTGACTTCTGAGGGGCACGAAAATAAGGCGTATCCATTAGTAAATAATCAAGCAATTTCATACTATGAGGTAGCAGAAACAATTGCCCAAATAAGTGGTAAAGATATTACCTATCAATCGCCTTCACCTGAAGAATATCAGGCTACACTAAAAACGTATGGTGTTCCAGATGAATACATTGGATTATTTACCGCGTTTTCGGTAGCACAAGCTAATGGCGAATTAGAAATGTCAGATAATTCATTAGAGAAGTTGTTAGGTAGAAAACCAACAACTTCTACAGAATTTTTGACCAAAATATACGTTTAACATGCAACGTAAAGAGTTTTTAAAGATAGCCGGACTAACAACATTAAGTATTCCTATGATGTCAGCATTAAATAAATTAGAAAACATAACAGATTCTTTTGATTCTTCTAAGCGAATGCCTGTCCTTTTTCTAGGGCATGGCTCGCCTATGAATGGAATCGAAGACAATGAATTTGTTAGAGCGTTTAAAAAACAAGGACAGCAATTGGAAAAGCCCAATGCTATTATTGTGGTTTCTGCCCATTGGGAAACAAATGGAACTTTTGTTACAGCCATGCAAAATCCAAGAACAATTCATGATTTTGGTGGATTCCCTAAAGAACTTTACGAAGTACAATACCCCGCGCCTGGACACCCAAAACTGGCTAAAGAAATATCAGAATTCATTAATCCAGCAGGAACCGTTCACTTAGATGATAAATGGGGATTAGACCATGGAGCTTGGACTGTAGTTAAGCATTTATTTCCAAAAGCAGATGTACCTGTTATTCAACTTAGTTTGGATTATAAAATGACGCCACAGCAACACTACGAGTTGGCTCAACAACTGAAATCACTAAGAGAAAAAGGAGTGCTTATAGTTGGTAGCGGTAATATGGTTCATAATTTAAGAAAAGTTGATTTTAGCAAAATTAATGAAAACTTCGGCTATGATTGGGCAATAGAAGCTGATAGCAAAATGAAGAAATGGATTTTGGAGGGAAATCACCAAAATTTAATTGACTTTAAGAAGCAAGGCGAAGCTTTTAACCTTGCCATTCCAACGCCTGAGCATTATCTGCCTTTATTGTACACCTTAGGATTAAAAGACGAAAAGGACAATACCACAATCTTTAATGATAATCCTTTAGGTGGTTCACTGACTATGACAAGTGTAAAATTTGGATAAAAAAAAGCAGGTAATAAGGTATAAAAGCAATAGCGGTTTGTGTTTGAACTCAAACCATTTTGCTTTTTAATTAGTATATTGTAATCCAAAAGGTAAGTACTTTAACCCCGCTACCGCTCTTATACTAACCGTTATGGGCATTAAACCATTTCGCTTTTTCTCAATTAGAGCCATTTTATTTTAACACCCAAATCGCACTCCCCAATCAACACTTTTTCTAAAAACTGCTCATTCTGTTGTGCGTTTTTAACATCAATCGGATTTTGCAACGAATAAACGCCCTATTCGTCGCAAATTATCCAACGAATAAACCAACAACCCAACAAAAACACCTAATAATTCGCCATACTATTAAAAACCACCTCCATACGCTTTGTAATTTGATAACTCGTTAAGTCAGCATTGTTAACGATAAGTGCAAAAGCAATTTTTCTTCCGCTTTTAGTATCAATATAGCCAGCGTATGATTTTATTCTCTTCATGGTTCCGCTTTTGGCTTTCATTCTCCCTTGGGCTGCCTGACCCCTGCAAACACTTCGTAAAGTTCCACTTTCTCCTGCGGTTGGCAGAGACGCTTCGAAGTCTTTGAAATTCTTGGAAGCGTTCATGTATTTTAATAGTTGGATGAAATGATAAGCACTAAAACCGTTGTTTCTGGCCAGTCCACTTCCGTCTGTTTGATAAACTTTTAACCCTAATCGAGGTTCCCAATAGTTGTTTAAATACCGCGTGCTTTCGCTTGTTCCTCCAAGTCCCGTTTTTTCATAGCCAATTAACCCTAAAAGTTGCTCTGCAAAAAAGTTCACACTTCTATAATTGGTCCAGTAGGCAATGTCCTCAACCGATTTACCTTCATTGATCAACAATAGGTTCATTTTGTTGTAATTTAAAACGGTATCAACCTCTTGTAGAATCGTTCGTAGACCAACTGCAGGTAAAACCACTTCAATGTTAGCTTTCATTAAACTTGTTTGCACGACTTGCGCTAAAAGCAATTCTGGGTCGGGAACACTCGCTTTAACTTCAAAATTTGACTTGCTTCGGGGTAGATTTCCAATTGCGAATCGCTCGTAGGAATAAGGTGTTCCGTAAATGTATGCATTGTCTCTGCTCGAATTATAGGTGGTTACTCTATTGTCTAGTGTGTATCCTGGAATGGGAGGTGTCATGGAATCTAGATAAGTCGGTGCATCTAACTGACTACTAGTGGAAAAATGTAAATAGGTCATGTTATCGTATACCGCACAAGCACTAGCTGGTGAACCATAATAATTCCCCATGTCAGACCATGACCAACCGTCTGGAGCGCCGTCATAACCAAATGCAGAGCCATCGGCTAATACACGTCCATTGACTTTTTTTATTCCTTTCTCAGCAATGGTTGCTGTCCATGTCTTTAAAAATTCATCTGCATTTTCTCTGTCGTTAAAGAATCTACTTCCCAAGCTTGGGTCGCCCAATCCACGT
This sequence comes from Brumimicrobium sp., assembly GCF_048268645.1. Taxonomy (NCBI): domain Bacteria; kingdom Pseudomonadati; phylum Bacteroidota; class Flavobacteriia; order Flavobacteriales; family Crocinitomicaceae; genus Brumimicrobium; species Brumimicrobium sp. Next base: position 4,628 of record NZ_JBLWVE010000022.1, read on the forward strand.
ATAACAATATCGCCATTGAGTACACCTGAAGAATCAATCATTCCGGTATAATAAATTTCTGTTTTCGGACGGTAATCTTTTCCCAATATTTCGAAAGCAGCAGCGGTTGTAAATAACTTCACAACGGAAGCTGGTGGCATAGCAGAACGATGGTTGTACTCAGCCAATACAATGTTACTGTCAAGGTCGTAAGCCATAAAACTAATGGCCGCATTTTCTAACTCTTTATTGCTTGAGAAATTATTTATGGATTGCTGAATTGCATTGTTACCAACTTGAGCATTGGATAAAATGGAAAAAAAGAAGCAGAATGTAACAACAACTATTATCTTCATGGCGAGAATTGAATTTTTGTATAAAAATCGATAAAATATTGTGTGCGGCATAGTTGGATTGAAGAATTTTTATGGAATACCGAAAAAATCGGACCAAATTCGTGTGGAATCAGGATTGAAAACACAAACTCATCGGGGTCCAGACAATACTCGTGCCGCTGTTTTTGGTACAACGGTGTTGGGCCATAATCGATTAGCAATTCTCGATTTGGATGAACGATCGAATCAACCTTTTTTTGATCCATCAGGGAGATACGCACTCATTTTTAATGGTGAAATCTATAATTATCCTGAATTAAAGAATGATTTACTGAAAAAAGGAGTGCAATTCAACACTGCTTCCGACACCGAAGTCCTGCTTTATCACATGATTCATCATGGCGAAAATGGAATAAATGTCTTGGAAGGATGTTTTGCTTTCGCCTTTTATGACCAACAAGAAGATGAATTGCTTTTGGTACGCGATCAACTGGGTATTAATCCACTTTTGTTTTCAATTCAAGAAAATGAGGTGATTTTTGCTTCGGAACTTTCTCCTTTTAAAACATTGTTGAGTACTTGGGAAATCAATTCACCAGCTTTAAATGCCTATTTTCAATATACGTATGTTCCCGCACCAGACACAATTCTCGTTGGTGTTCATAAATTATTGCCGGGCCATTATTTAAAAGTAAAGGGAAATGCAATCGATATTCTCCAATATTACTCTGTCCGCGATGCCAAGAAAGTTGATTTGCCTTATGGTGAAGCAGTAAAAGAAGTCAAAAGAAAATTAGAAAGTGCAGTAATAAAACGATTAAATGCAGACGTGCCGATAGGAACATTTTTGAGCGGTGGGGTGGACAGTTCTATTGTTTCTCAAATCACCGCCGACTTCAAGACTTCTTTAAACACTTTCTCAATTGGTTTTGTCGGAAATGAATTTCTCGATGAATCAGCGTATGCTAAAAATGTAGCAGAACATATTGGTTCAAGACATTTCCCGATTCAATTAGAAAAAGAAAAAGTCATAGCTTCTTTTCAAGAGGTATTGAATTCATTTGATGAACCATTCGCAGATTCTAGCGCTGTAGCGATGTACTTTCTTTCACGTGCAGCAAAAGAAGAAGTGACAGTTTGTCTTTCTGGAGATGGCGCAGATGAGTTATTTGCGGGGTATAACAAACATAAAGCTTATCAAAGAAGCAAAAAACCAGGAGTTTTATTGAAGGTAGCGTCCAAGTTGGCAAAACAACTCCCTGGAGGAAAAAGAAGTGGTCAATTGACAAATCGCATCCGCCAAATGAAAAAGTTTGGGGCCTTACTTCAGGAAAAATGGCCTGCTTCTTATTGGATGCTGGCATCATTTATTTCAAATGAACGAAGAGGTCAACTTTTATTACAAAATGAACCTTATCAAAGTTCAATTCAGCCAGGAAAAGATAGCTTAAATGATTTCTTAAAAACAGATCAAGAATTTGTGCTCCCTAACGACATGTTGAAGAAAGTAGACATGATGAGCATGCGTCACAGTTTAGAAGTAAGGGCTCCTTTTTTAGACCGTGAGCTGGTAGATTTCGTGAATGGTTTGCCCGAGGAGTACAAATTACAGGGGAATAACGGCAAAAGAATTTTACGCGATGCTTTTCGAGAAGTGCTGCCAGATGAGGTGTTTTCTCGTTCAAAAAAAGGTTTTGAAATCCCCTTGCACGATTGGATAGAATCAACTTGGCAAGAAGTGGTGAATCCGAAGTGGTTTGACACTTCGTTTATAGAAGAACAAAATGTGTTTTCTTGCTCAGGAGTTGAACAGTTAAAAGCTGATTTTGAACAGGGGAAAGAAGAAGAAGCTACCGTAACTATGTGGGCGTTTATTGTATTCCAAAATTGGTATGACCGATGGACAGAAAAATAAAAGTGGTAAGAATCATCAATCGATTTAACATTGGAGGACCAACCTTTAATGCAACTTTTTTGACTAAGTTTTTGGGTGATGATTTTGAAACAACCCTAATTGGTGGAGTTCCCGATGAAGGAGAAAAAGATTCATTACACATCCTAAAAGAATATGGTGTTGAACCAATTGTAATTCCTGATATTCAAAGAAACTTGAGTTTGAGCAATGATTACAAAGCGTATAAAAAAATCAAACGTATACTTCAGGAAATTCAACCAGATATCGTACATACGCATGCATCAAAAGCCGGTTTTCTAGGTCGTGCTGCAGCAATTTCATTGAATATTCCTGTGGTTGTCCATACTTTTCATGGTCATGTTTTTCATTCTTATTTTGGTCCTCTAAAAACAGGATTGTTTAAACAAATTGAAAGGTACCTTGCCAGGAAATCGACAGGCATTATTGCCATAAGTGCATTGCAGAAAGCAGAGCTAGTTGAAGTGCATAAAATAGCACCAGCGAATAAAGTTCAGGTGATTCCTTTGGGATTCGATCTGAAAAAGTTTAGTGAAGACACGGATGCGAAAAGGAAGCAAATCCGACAGGAATACGGATTGAAGGATGATGAAGTTGCGATTGCTATTGTGGGACGTTTGGCTCCGGTCAAGGATCACGATTATTTTCTGCAAGTCATCGAAAATGTGTTAAGTAGCACTGAAGTTCCAATTAGAGTTTTTATTGTAGGTGACGGTTCCGAAAAAGAACATATTCAACAAAAAGTTGCCGCCATCAACCAAAAGCATCCAGGCAGTATCGTTATGACATCTTGGATTTTAGACATCTCCACTTTTAATCAAGGAATGGACATCGTTTGCCTGACTTCTAAAAATGAAGGTACGCCAGTAAGTATTATCGAAGCACAAGCATCAGGTCTTCCAGTAGTTTCTACTGATGTAGGTGGAGTAAGGGATATCCTCGCAGATGGTCAAGCTGGTTTTGTGATTAAAAGAGAAAATATTGAAACTTATATTGATAAACTCCGTTTATTGATAGAGGATCCGTCCTTAAGGAATAAGTTTGCTAATTTTGGCAAACAAAGTGTGATGGATAAATTTAGTTACCACCGTTTGGTCAAAGACATGAGTAGCTACTATAAAACCTTGTTGAAGTAATGAAGAATCGTATTGCGTTATTTTTATTTGTTGGCTTATCATTCTTTTTCGCCTCTTGCGGGGTGAATAGTCATGTAATGTTTAAAACAACAGATGATGACATTTTTGTCGAAGACATTCCGATTTCTCCAAAGGATGCTTACCGTTTGGCACCAGATGATAAGATTACACTATTAATGTATGTTGAAGGTGGTAAAAGAATTATTGATGTAAATTCTGGGATAAATATTGACGGAGGAGGATCTCAAACCCTTCAATCTGGAAATCAAATTCATTATTTAGTGAGAGGTGATGGAAAGGTCGATTTGCCCACTTTAGGTTTAGTTGACTTAGCAGGATTAACCATTATTGAAGCAGAACAAAAACTACGAGAATTATATGCAACAAATTATGTAGATCCATTTATTCAAGTGGAAGTAAGTAACCGTCGTGTTATTGTATTTCCTGGAACAGGAGGGGATGCGAAGGTGATTCCAATTACCAACAACAATACAACTTTGATGGAAGCAATAGCGCTTGCAGGAGGAATTACAGAAAGAGGTAAAGCAAAAGTGATAAAGGTGATGCGTCAAACGAATCAAGGACGTGAAGTGTATCAAATCGATTTAAGTACAATGGACGGACTTAAATATGCTGATATGGTGGTTCAATCCAACGATTATATTTATGTAGAACCAACCAGACAACTTTCTCGTGAGTTCTTGAAAGAGGTTACGCCTATTACCTCCTTGATTTCTTCGGCTATTGTTATTATTTCAGTAATTCTTACCTTAAAATAATGAAGGGTCATCAAAAGAAAATAATTGTAAACACAGGTTTTGATATTGAAATATTGAAGCTGGTCATCAAAAGAAATTGGTATTGGTGTGCGCTTATTTTTGCTCTTTTTGGCACTTCTGCCTTTCTGTACTTGAGGTATACAAAGCCTATTTATGAATCAAGAACACTGATTCAAATCAATAGCGAAAATCAAGGAGCTGATGTATTAGATTTCAAAGATGTTCGACAGGAAGGGTCTATTGCAAAGGAAATTGAACTCCTTCGCTCTCAAGTTCTTTTTGAAAAAGCAATTGCTAACTTGCCGCTTCAAGTTTCTCATTTTGCAAAGGGTGATCTATTAACCGAAAGACGATATAAACAAGGAAGTTTTGAAGTAAAAGCCTTACTTCTCAAGGATTCATCACTTTGTGATATTCCTATATATTTATCGACAGAAAATGAACAGTTGGTAATTGATTTTAGGCATAATTCAAAAAAACATCAGTTTAAAGCATCGCCAAATACGGTCATTAGCACAGCGTTGTTTGATATTAAAATCTCCATCTTTGATTGGGAACAGTTTAAAAAAGAAGCAACTTTAAATCAATTGTACTTTCAATTCAATAACCTGAGGACTGTTGCAGAACAATTATCAGGAGGTTTAAGTGTCGTTCCCATAGATCAAAGGGCAAGAACAGTTGAAGTGAGTTACAGAAGTCATAGCGCATCTCTATCTCAAGATATTGTGACCTCAGTCTCTAAGAGCTTCTTTAAGTACGATGAAAACTTAAAAAAAGAAAGTGCTGATAATATTTTAGATTTCATTTCGCTTCAGCTGGATTCATTAACCAATGAGTTAGCTGCTTCAAAAGACAGTGTAATGCGTTTTAAAAGACGTGAAAATGTTGCTAATCCCGATTATCTTTCTACTTCAATAGCCAACAAACTTGAACAGCTGAGAGAAGAAGAAAAGTCGATTTTGGAAGGGCTTCGTGTGTTGAACGTGGTGAAGGATAAATTAAAGGGAGACCCCAATAGTCTTGAAGTTTACCGTTTGATTCCAGATATTATTGGACAATCATACGAAGGAAGTTTAAATACTCAAATCAAAGAGCTTTATGAGGTAATTGAGCAAAAAGAAGATTTGAGCTACAAGGTAACTCCGGATAACGCGAACATTAAAAAGCTAGAGCAAAGAATTCAAATCAGAAAAGCCAACATCAATGAAATTTTAACCTCACTTTTCGAACGAAGTGAAGAGAAATTAAGACTAATTCAAAAAGAAATTCGTGATGTTGAAGAGCAGTATTTTCAGCTTCCGGAAAAACAAATGGAACTTTCTCGATTAACAAACATTCAAGAATTAAACGAAAAGTACTTCACCTTATTGACAGAGAAAAAGGTAATCTATTCTATCTCAAATGCTGGCTATGCTTCAAATAATAAAGTACTCAACAAGCCTAGTCTTTCCGCTCAACCTGTTTTTCCTGTAAAAAGTGCAGTGTATGGTGCAACGATTTTCTTGTCCTTCAGCTTGTCTATTGGTTTGTTACTTTTAAGGTACCTAACGTTTAATCAAATTAATCAGGTTTCAGACCTTCAGGGATTAATTCCAGACAACGTTGGCATTTTGGGTGCTATTCCTCGACGTAAAGTGAAAATGGTGAACTCAACATTAGTGGTGAGTGATTATCCAAAATCAGTAATCAGTGAAGCTTTTAGAAACTTGCGGACCAACCTTTCTTTTGTTAAAAAAGATGTTCAAACCATTGCTGTTACCTCCACCATCTCAGGTGAAGGAAAAACGTTTTTGGTCCTGAATTTGGCGGGAATAATTGCAATGTCGGGTAAGAAAGTTTTGGTGATCGATTTAGACATGAGAAAACCGAAGATTCATCTCGGATTCAATCATGAAAACAACATAGGAATGAGTAGCTTATTGGCAAGTCATTGCGAAGTAGATGAGGTAGTGAGAGGGACAAACCTGGATGGCTTAGCGTATATTTCTGCAGGTCCGATTCCGCCCAATCCTTCGGAGCTGCTCTTGGGAAAAAGATTCGATGAGGTGGTGAAAACCCTGAAGGAAATGTATGATGTGATTATTTTTGATAATCCACCAGTAGGGCTTGTTTCCGACGGAGTTCAATTATTGAGTAAAGTCGATGTGCCGATTTATCTTTTCAGGGCCAATTATTCCAAGCGCTACTTTAGTGATAAATTGAAAGAAATCGCTGAAATCAATGAGATCAAAAATATCAACGTTGTGTTGAATGCCGTAGAAACACATAAGAGCACCTACGGGAAGAATTATGGTGGATATTATACAGACTAGTCTAAAAAAGAATTTATCGTGAAGTTTATTGAAACAGGAATTAAGGATTTGATGATTGTTGAACCAGCAGTTTTTGGAGACGAAAGAGGTTACTTTTTTGAATCTTTCAACGAAGCAACATGGAAAGCAGCTATAAATGATGTACCTAATTTTGTTCAAGATAATGAATCCATGTCGCACAAAAACGTATTGCGTGGTTTGCATTTTCAAAAACCACCCTTTGCGCAAGGAAAATTAGTAAGGGTGGTGAAAGGGAGTGTGTTAGACGTTGCTGTCGACTTGAGAAAAAACTCGCCTACCTATGGTCAACATTTTAAAATTGTGCTTTCAGAAGAAAATAAGAAGCAACTTTATGTTCCTGAAGGATTTGCTCATGGATTCCTGACCTTAGAAGACAACACTATTTTTAGCTATAAATGCACCAATGTTTACAATAAAGAAAGTGAAGATGGACTCTTGTGGAATGATCTTGAATTAGATATAGATTGGGGTATGGAAAATCCATTGCTTTCAGAAAAAGACAAGGTTTATAAAGATTTTCTTAATTTTACATCACCTTATCTTTAAGGGGTAAGCTAAAATTTGTGCGAATTATCTACTTGGTTGAATATATAGCCTTCTTTATAGGTGCTGTAATTGCGTCCTTCATAATTAACAAACTTTTACTGAGTTTTGCCAAAAACCTCGGTATTAGAAATAAGAATGATGTTGTCGTGAGGTGGAGCAATACCTCTAAACCTTCTTTAGGAGGGATCAGCCTATATTTTACCTTTATTATTGCTGTATTGGCCTACGCCACTCTTTTCTCTGAGGATAATATCTTTGATGAAATTGAGTTTGTTGGACTTATAGGCGCCAGTACTTTGGCTTTTGGTATAGGTGTAGCAGACGATGCGTACAATACTCAACCTTTCCTAAAATTATTTGGACAGATTTTATGTGGAGTCATTTTAGTGTTTACCAATAACGGAATCGATGTTTTTCATCAGCCTGTTTTCGATGGAGCACTCACTGTTTTGTGGGTGGTGGCCGTTATGAATAGCCTGAATATGCTCGATAACATGGATGGAATAACTGGAACTGTTTCTTTCTTTATTTTACTTACTTGTTTTGTTGCTTTAGGACTCATTACCGATCCAAGTAATGTCTTGTGGTCAGTTCTTATTGTTGCTGAAATGGGTGCTTTGGTAGGTTTTTTATTCTACAATATTAATCCAGCCAAAATGTTTATGGGAGATACGGGGAGTCAATTTATCGCCTTGTTTGTGAGTTTTTTTGGTATTAAAGCCTTATGGAATCTTCCAGCAGCTTTTGAATTGCCCTCGTGGACCAGCGTTTTCCTAATTCTGACCGCTTTCACACCAGCTGTCGCAGATACCTTAACTGTGGTAATCAATCGTAGAAAAAGAGGAGTCTCTGTAATGTTGGGCGGAAAAGACCACACAACACATCACTTGGTATATCGAGGTTTTACTGACTACAAAGTGTGGATTATATTTGTAATCATCAGTTTGTTTTCATTCGCTTATGCAATTGTACTGAGCGTGCTTGTCATCAAAGGACATTACTTCTTTTCTGTTTTAGGCGGCTTGTTTTTCCTTCTTGTTTTTATACCGCTTTACCGTACAACTTTAAAATATCACGCCCCTACTCCAAAGCAAGAATTGGTGGAGTAAATCGTCTAACAGATTTTAACTTCAAATTGATATTGTTTTCACTATTTTTGTTGAATTAATTAACAATCAGCGAATCTGTTTGTTGGAGTTAATATAACCAGATGTTTATCAAATAGTTATTGAACGAATTAAAGACATGATGTACAAAGCTTTTATTATTCCATCACTCATTATCTTATTTTCGGCTTGTGCAGAAAAAGATGAAGTTCAGAAAGTGAACAATACGATTCCTTTAACGAAAGAAAACATCGAAAATCACTTTGTTGTTCCTGAGGTTCCCAAAGAAATGATTTTTGCTGGCGAACACATTTCGTTTAAAGACATTGACCTTAGAGAAAGATTGGATAATGAGTTGGTCATCAATAATTTTTGGCATTCAAACACCATTTTGATGATGAAGCGCTCTAATCGTTGGCTGCCATTGATGAAAGAGATTTTTAAAGCTGAAGGTGTTCCTGAAGATTTAGTGTACATCTCTGTTATTGAAAGCAGCCTTATGAATGTAACGAGTCCAAGAGGAGCAAAAGGGTTCTGGCAATTTATGGAAGCCACTGGAAAAGAATATGGCTTAGTGATCAACCATCAAATGGATGAAAGGTACCACGTTGAAAAAAGCACCAGAGCAGCTTGTCAATATCTAAAAAATGCATATACAAAATTTGATTCATGGATTTTAGCTGCAGCTTCTTACAATCTAGGTATGCATGGTATCGCTAGTAACCTCGAACGTCAAAAAGTGAAAAGTTATTTTGACCTTTCATTGAATACAGAAACTGCCCGCTATATTTTTAGACTGTTGGCCGTGAAGTTAGTGTTTGAAAATCCTGCAAACTATGGATTTTACCTCGATGCTGAAAGTTTATATCCTGAGTATATTACCAAAGAGGTTATTATAGACACCTCTATACCTGATCTCTATGAATGGTCGGTCGAGCAAGGAATAAGCATTAAAATATTGAGAAAACTAAACCCTTGGATCAGAGGGAAGGAATTTAAAGTGAATGAAGGAGAAGTCTTTTCATTTAAAATTCCTGTAGATAACGAACAACTTGGCCTTATTGAAGGTTAATCTATTGTAGTAAGACGAGAGCAGATAATATGAAAGATCAAATTGAGATTTTTGGAGCAAAGGAACACAACCTTAAAAATATAGACTTAAGCATTCCTAGAAATGAGTTAGTCGTGTTTACAGGTTTGAGTGGAAGTGGAAAGTCATCGCTGGCTTTCGATACTATCTTTGCCGAAGGTCAACGCCGATATATTGAAACTTTTTCCGCATATGCCCGCCAATTTTTATCGGGAATGGATAGGCCTGATGTCGATAAGATTGAAGGGCTTTCTCCTGTGATTTCTATCGAACAAAAAACAGTATCGAAAAACCCAAGGTCAACTGTAGGTACAATTACTGAAGTCTACGACTTTATGCGTTTGCTATTTGCAAGAATAGGTACAGCTTATTCATTTATCTCCGGTGAAGAAATGGTCAAGTACTCTGATGACCAAATCGTTTCTTTAATTATTGATGATTATGCCGATGAAAAAGTTGTTTTCCTCGCGCCACTAGTTAAAGGTAGAAAAGGGCATTACCGAGAACTGTTCGAGCGCATGCTCAAAAAAGGATTTACAAAAGTGCGTGTAGATGGTGTTGTTGTTGACATGACGCCAGGAATGAAAGTAGACCGCTACAAAGTGCATGATATTGAATTGGTGGTTGACCGATTAAAGGTGGATGAAAAAGACAAGAAACGACTGAAGAAAGCGGTCGAAACCAGTATGGAAATTGGAGATAAATCAATGATGCTGGTAAAACACAATGAAAAAGAAGTTAGGCACTTTAGTCGAACTTTAATGTGTCCCTCTTCGGGAATTAGTTACCCTGATCCAGAACCCAACCTTTTTTCTTTTAATTCACCTTATGGTGCGTGTCCAACCTGTAGTGGCTTGGGAGAGATTTCTGTAATCGATTTAGATAAAATTATACCGGATAAAAAACAGTCCATAAAAGATGGAGGTCTAGCTCCGCTTGGAAAGTATAAACGTACGTGGATATTTGAGCAGCTAGAGCAGTTTTTAGAAGATGAAGGTTTTACCTTAAAAACTCCGTTAGAAGATATTCCAGATGATTTGTTGATGGCTATTCTTTATGGTCGTGAAGCAATGAAGAATAGTTTGGGGAAAAATGTTGCTGCGTTTGAAGGGATTATTGATTTCTTAACCCGACACATTGAAGAAAAAACTTCTGCTAAAATTACCCGATGGGCACAATCTTTTATGAATAAAAAGACCTGTTCAACTTGTGATGGCGCACGTTTGAAAAAAGAAGCTTATCATTTTGAAATTGATGGTCACCACATAGGACAATTGGTGCAAATGGACATCGATGAATTGGCTCATTTCTTTGAAGGACTTCCTGGAAAACTGAGTAAATCTGAAATGATTATTGGGAAAGAAATCTTAAAAGAAATCACTGCCCGACTTTCATTTATTCTTTCGGTAGGATTAAATTATTTGACTTTAAATCGTTCGGCTAGAACCCTTTCTGGGGGTGAAGGACAGCGTATACGATTGGCTACTCAAATAGGTTCAGAACTAATGAATGTTTTGTACGTCCTCGATGAGCCAAGTATTGGTTTACACCAACGTGACAATACACGGTTAATCGAATCCTTGAAGCAATTGCGTGATGCTGGAAATTCAGTAATCGTTGTGGAGCATGACAGAGAAATGATTGAAGCAGCAGATTTTGTTGTAGATATTGGTCCAGGAGCAGGAGTAAGAGGCGGAGAAATCATTAATGCGTGTACCTATAAAGAGTTAGAGAAAAGCGATTCTTTAACTGCGCAATACCTGTTTGATAAAAGACAAATTGAAACGCCTAAAAAACGCAGAAAAGGAAATGGTGAAAAACTTGTGTTAAAAGGGGCTACAGGACACAACCTAAAAAACGTTGATTTAAAAATCCCACTGGGAACTTTTACCTGTGTGACAGGCGTGTCCGGTAGTGGAAAATCATCATTGGTGAATCAAACCTTGTATCCTATTCTCAATGCGCATATTTATAATGGAGTGAAAGAACCATTGCCTTACAAGAAAATAGAAGGAATGGAGCATATCGATAAAGTCATTGAAATTAATCAAGATCCAATTGGGAGAACTCCAAGATCAAACCCAGCAACTTATACCAAGGTGTTTGATGAAATTCGCAGCTTGTTTGCAGATTTACCTGAAGCTCAGATTCGTGGTTATAAACCAGGGCGTTTCTCTTTTAATGTCAAAGGTGGCCGATGTGAAACCTGTAAAGGTGGTGGACTCAAACAAATAGAAATGAATTTTTTACCCGACGTATATGTAGAATGTGAAACTTGTGGAGGGAAAAGATACAACAGAGAAACACTCGAAGTAAGATATAAAGGAAAATCAATTTTCGATGTGTTGGATATGACGATCGAAAAAGCAACAGAATTTTTCGAGCCTATTCCAAAGATTCATCGTATATTGTCTACGCTTCTTTCAGTTGGGCTGGGTTATATCAAGCTTGGTCAACCTTCAACTACTGTTTCAGGAGGAGAAGCACAACGTATAAAACTTTCTACTGAACTTTCAAAGAGAAGTACAGGTAAAACAATCTATATCTTAGATGAACCTTCAACAGGTTTGCATTTTGAAGACATTAGAATGTTGTTGGATGTTTTAAATCGTTTGGTGGATGAGGGAAATACAGTGTTGGTGATTGAACACAATTTAGATATCGTCAAAGTTGCTGACTATATCATTGATGTTGGTCCAGAAGGAGGTAGATTAGGTGGACGAATTGTTGGTGAGGGAACACCCGAACAATTGGTCAAAAAAAGTAAAGATTCAATAACAGCAAAATATTTAAAAACAGAATTAAACAGAAAATATGAGTCATAAACACGGAAAAGATTGGAGTGAAATAAAGTCTAACGACAGTTGGGCCATCTTTAAGATAATGGCAGAATTTGTAAATGGATATGAGAATATGTCTCGTATCGGGCCAAGTGTGTCGGTGTTTGGTTCTGCAAGAACACAACCACACAACGATTTCTATCAAAAAGCAGTGAACATTTCTCGAATGCTTGGAGAGAAAGGTTACGGTGTAATCACTGGTGGTGGTCCAGGAATTATGGAGGCAGGAAATAAAGGTGCACAAGAAGGAGGTGGGCAATCTATCGGCTTAAATATTGATTTGCCTTTTGAACAAAGTGGAAATCAATATATTGACCAAGAGTCTAACTTGAAGTTCGATTACTTTTTTGTACGTAAAGTGGTTTTTGTAAAGTACTCTCAAGCTTTTGTGGTCTTGCCTGGTGGGTTCGGTACACTGGACGAACTTTTTGAAGCTCTAACGCTTATTCAAACCAAAAAAATTGCCCGAAAACCTGTTGTTTTTATTGGTAAAGCATATTGGTCTGGGTTGATTGATTGGATTAAAAACACCATGTTGGCAGAGGGAAATATTTCAGCTGAAGACTTGAACTTGTTTAAGGTTGTAGATGAAGAAGAAGAGGCAGTTAAGTATATTGATGACTTCTTTAAAACGCATTCGCTTTCGCCAAACTTCTAAGCGCTTAACAAATTATAACGCTGCATCTTTAAACTTGGCTTGGCATTTGCCTTTCTTTGCACGAACAAAAAATAAATAAAACGATGAAGTTTAAAAGTATAGTGCCCATTGTAGCAGGATTAGTAATCTTACAATCTTGTTCTACTCCTAAGAATGATGTTCTGTGGGTTGGTGGAATCAAATCAGAATGTGATGCTGGTGCAGGCAATTCTGAGTGCTTAAAAGTTTTTAAAGGCGATGCGCTTAAGGATGAAAAATGGGAAAATTTCCACAGCAATATCGAAGGATTTGAATTCGAAGAGGGCTTCATGAAAAAGATAGAAGTGAAAACTGAAAAACAAGATGCTAAGGATGTACCTGCTGATGCTTCTTCTGTTAAATATACTTTAATAAATGAGTTGGATAGAAAAGAAGATCCGCGTATTCATTTAGATGGAAATTGGGTGCTGGCAACAATCAATGGTGGAAACATAAATAGAATGGTTGTTCTACCTACCTTGAATTTCAACCTCAACACCATGATGATGTCTGGAAACAGCGGTTGTAATTTGTATTCAGCGGAAATTGTTAGGCTTTCTACTTCGGAAATCGAAATAAGTGAAGTCCCTACAACGCTCAAAGCATGTGCAAACGAAAACATCGAAAGAGATTATCATAAAGCACTCTCTGAAGTGAAAGGATTTAAAGTGGAAGATGATGTGTTAGCTTTGGCCAATGAAAAAGGTGATGTTGTGTTATCTTTTATAAAAGTAAATGTTTCAAAAGATAAAAACGCTTTGTTAGGAGAGTGGAACAATACAAGAATAAATGGTAAAGAAATAAACACAGAGTCTATTCCTACTTTGGTATTTGACTTAGATAAAATGATGGTTGGAGGTAAAGACGGTTGTAACAGTTATGGAGCTGAATTGAGAAATTTCACAGAAACCGACTTGCTTTTATCACAAATTTCGTCCACAAAAATGATGTGTCCAGACATGGAAATTCCTGACCAATTTTTAAATGCTTTCACCTCGGTGGTGACGTATAAAATTGAGGGAGAGGAATTAATTTTGTTTGATAAAGACGGAATAGAAGTATTGGCTTTTAGTAAGTAGTGTAATATTAGAAGCATAAAAAACGAATAGCATTGTTTTTTATGCTTCTATTGAATTTGACCAGCAATATATCCAGTTGTCCAGGCAGCCTGAAAATTATACCCACCAGTAACAGCATCAATATCCAGAACTTCCCCTGCGAAATATAAACCAGGAACATGTTTGCTTTCCATGGTTTTCATATTTACACTGTTCAACGAGACACCTCCGCAGGTCACAAACTCTTCTTTGAATGTTGTTTTACCACTAACTTCGTATATGTCATTGGATAGTATTTCAATGATTTTATGAAGGCCTTTCTTTCCAATTTCATCCCACTTTTGGTCAAGGGGCAATTGAATTTTTTCTAAAAGAAACAACCATAAACGAGAAGGTAAACCATAAGGTCGAATGTTCTGCAATTGTTTTTGTCCATGTTCGGAGATGAGGTCTTTTATCCTTTCACGAATAAGCTCTTGATTTTGCTCATTTGTCCAATTGACTTGAAGGTTAAATTGATAGTTTTTCTCCGCCAAAAGACGGGCACCAAAAGAAGACAAAACTAAAACTGCTGGTCCGCTCATGCCCCAGTGAGTAATCAGTAATGGACCGTTTCCAGTTAATTTTTCACCTTGAATACGCGTTGTTGCATTTTCAACAGCGACTCCCATTAAGGATTTTACTTTTTCCTTTGGCATGTTGAATGTGAACAAGCTTGGAACAGGAGTTATGATTTCATGACCTAAATCGGCCAACCATTGTAAGCCACTCTTTTTGGGAGATCCGCCCGAAGCAACAATGATTTTATTGAAAAATATGCTATTGACATCATCCAGGAAAACTTCAAAACCTTCTTCAGTTTTTTCTATTTTTTGAACATTCGTACCTGTTTTTATGGTGATGCCTAGCTTTTCTACTTCGCCAGTTAAGCAATCTATTATTGATTGCGAGTCATCTGAAACAGGGAAAACACGCTGATCGTCTTGTGCGTACAATGGAACATCTCGAGATTCGAACCATTGTCGAATATGAACAGTATTGAATTTTGGAAATAATTTTTTCAGCTGTTTTCCTCCGCGGGGATAAGCTTTGCTGAGCTCGGCAATAGAGGTGCAAGCATTGGTAACGTTACATCGCCCTCCTCCAGAAACCTTCACCTTGGCCAATAATTTATTGGACTTCTCAAGAATGATTACAGTACTTTTTGGATGGTTAGTTTGTGCTTGTATTGCAGAAAAAAAACCTGCTGCTCCACCACCAATTATTCCGATTTTCATGTTTTTCACTTTGAATGCAAAGTTAATATTCTTACTTAAACGCTTTTAGATTTAAAGGCTTCAATTCAAATGAAAAGAGTGCAGGTGGACAATGCGCAATCTATATTCTACTTTCTGAATAAAGTTTATCATGTATGGACGTAGATTAATACAATATTGCGTAACTTTGTGGAAATTAAATTTGAAGCAAGATGATTTTAGGAATGTTTGGTCCTTGGCAAGTTGTTCTCGTTGTGGTAGTTGTGTTATTGCTCTTTGGAGGGCGTAAGATTCCAGAACTAATGAAAGGTTTAGGGAAAGGAATGAAAGAATTCAAAGATGCTACCAAAAACGATGAAGACGCAGGTAGTGAGGAAAATAAAGAAAATAACAAGAAATAGGTTAAACCCCCTTATTCATGTATAAGACCTTTAGTGAAATAAAAGTTGCTCTAGAAAAAGGGCGAACCGTACAAGATATTCTTCAAAAGTATTTGGATAACATAAAAGAACGCAGCGATTTGAATGCGTTTCTTGAAGTGTTTGAAGAATCAGCAATGAAGAAAGCATTGGAGGTAGACGAGAAAATCAAAAATGGTAATGCTGGTCGATTGGCAGGTATGGTTATCGGTATTAAAGATAATATCTGCTACAAAGGCCATAAGGTTTCAGCGGCCTCTAAAATATTAGAAGGCTTTGAATCTATATTTTCAGCTACGGTAATTGATCGTTTACTAGCAGAAGATGCAGTGATTATTGGACGACTCAATTGTGATGAATTTGCAATGGGAGGTTCTAATGAGAACTCAGCATATGGCCCAGTAAAAAACGCTTTGAACGAGGACTATGTTCCTGGAGGTTCTTCTGGCGGAAGTGCTGCAGCTGTTGCTGGTGATCTTTGTACCGTTGCACTTGGTAGTGATACTGGAGGTTCTATTCGTCAACCCGCGTCTTTTACTGGAACTATAGGGTTTAAACCAACATATGGGCGTGTGAGTCGCTATGGTTTGATTGCTTATGCTTCTTCGTTTGATCAGATCGGACCCATCGCCAATGATGTTGCTGATATTGCATTGGTAACCGAAATTATGGCAGGGAAAGATGAATACGATAGTACTGTTTCTTCTAAAGAAGTGCCTTCCTTAAGTATCTCTCCCCTTAAAGAAAAGTTGAAAATCGCTTATATTAAGGAGACTTTAGATACTGACGGAGTAGACCCGGAAATTAAAGCTAGAATTGAAGATTTAGTGAACTGTCTGCGTGCAGATGGACATGAATTGATTCCTGTTTCGTTTTCTTATATTGATCAAATGGTGCCAACATATTATGTGTTGACCACAGCCGAAGCATCTTCGAATCTGTCCAGGTTTGATGGTGTTCATTTCGGTTACAGAAGTGCTGATGCAAAAGGAGTGGAAGAGACCTATGTTAAATCGAGAACGGAAGGCTTTGGAGCTGAAGTTAAACGTCGAATTATGGCAGGAACCTTTGTACTTTCCCAAGGATACTATGATGCGTATTATACAAAAGCACAAAAAGTTAGAAGATTGATTCAGGACCGTACAAATGAAATCTTAAAGCAAAATGATTTTATTTTGTTGCCAACGACTCCTTCTACAGCTTTTGAATTGAATGCGGTAAAAGATCCAATTCAAATGTATTTACAAGATATTTATACCGTTCAAGCAAATCTTTCTGGTCATCCCGCAATTTCTCTTCCTATTGGGAAGCATAGTAACGGAATGCCTTTTGGTTTACAATTGATCGGAAAACACTTCGGAGAAAAAGAGTTACTGGATACTTCGGCCTACTTAATGGAATTCTGCTAGATGATAAAACACGTAAAACAAATACTATTACAAGGATTTATATTAATCGTAGGTACAGTTGTTCTCGCGCAAGAAGGTGCGTCCACTGAAACCCAAAATATAAGTTCCAATACTGCCTCAGAACTCGCTTCGGAAGACAGTACGGAGATAATTCAATATGAACAGTTTTTACGTGTAATTGAAAATACTTTAGAAGAATACTATAAAGATTATGCCTCTACTGATGCTCAAACAGATTCTATCATCAAAGCTTTAGGCTACGACGATAAGGATGTTCCTGATTTTGCGGATTCAGTTTATTGCATGCGACTCAATGCCTTGAATGAAATGAGTCCTTTCCATTTGGATTGTAATGATGATGTGGTGAGCGTAATTAGATTTTTTGCCAAGAAAAGAAGGTCTTTTACAAGTATCGTTCTTGGTCGATCGAAATTGTATTTCGATATGTACGAAGAAAAATTGGCCAAGCATGACATGCCTATCGAATTAAAGTACCTCTCTGTCATTGAAAGTGGTTTAAGACCGCAGGTGAAGTCTAGAGCTGGCGCACTTGGGCTTTGGCAATTCATGTATCGTACTGGAAAGTATTACGGACTAAATCAGAACTCATACATTGATGAACGCATGGATCCAGAAATGGCCACCGAAGCAGCATGTTTATATTTAAAGAAGTTATACGGAATGTATGATGATTGGAATATGGCATTGGCGGCCTATAACGCTGGTCCAGGAAACGTGAATAAAGCCATTAGGCGTTCAGGTGGGAAAATGACCTACTGGGAAATTCGACCATATTTGCCAAGAGAAACACAAGGCTATGTTCCAAACTTTATTGCTGTTTCTTATATGATGACCTATCATGCCGAACATAATATTAGAGCCCGTGAAGCAAAATTTCATGACTTCGAAGTAGATACTGTTTGCTTGAAAGACGGTTTGCACATGGAGGTGATCGATTCATTGACAGGTTGGGCAGTGGAAGACATCAAGGCTTTGAATCCAATTTTTAAAACGACTTATATTCCTAAGCAAACACCTATGCAATGTATTCAAATCCCAACTGCTTATGTTGGTAAATGGATAGAGATGGAGGATAGTATTTACGCTTTGGATTCGCTTATTTATGAATCTATTCCAGAAAAGGAAAAAGTGGCCGCAACGCATCAAACAACAACAATTCACTATGTGAGATCGGGGCAAACATTAGGGCATATTGCCAGCAGGTACGGAACAACAGTTAGAAATATAATGGATTGGAACAATATGCGTTCAACAAGGTTGGCCATTGGTCAAAAGTTGAAAATATACACCAATGGAACGCCTCCAAAACAACAGTCTAATCCAACCAAAAAACAAGCTTCTTCTACAACCTACAAAGAGCCAACAACTGGTACATTGCATACCATTCGTTCGGGTGAAAATTTATGGGTTATTGCAAAAGATAGAGGGACTTCTGTAGAGGAGTTGAAAAGGCTGAATCCTGGACTCAACTATAGAGATTTGAAAGTGGGCCAAAAAATTCGCGTGAAATAATTTACGCCAGCTTATCTTGTGGTCTTTTAGCACAGTTTTTGTAGTCTTCACCAAGTAAAATTAGAGATATGAAACATTGGTTTAGTTTAATAATATTGAGTTTAGTATTGTTTTCCTGTCTAGACGAGCAGTCAGGAAGAAAGGGGAGTGATGCTAAAGCCAAACAGAAGAAAATCTTTGATGAAAGTAAACACGAAGGAGGTCGTGAAATCATTAAAGCAGGTTCAATTTCTCAATATACTGGTAAACCAGGAAGGTTGATTGTTGTTGCGAACAATACTGAATATACCGATGAAATAGCAGAAGTATTTGATTCTGTTTTCGCTGCTCCTATTCGCCCTTATTACCCTCCAACACCACATTTCGAAGTGTTCAATCGATCTCCTGAGGATTTTGTGCGCTTATCTACTGGATTAAGAAACGTCATTGAATTAATCATCGATGAAAAAGTGGAGAAGGGAAATCCTAAAATGCATATCTATGAAAACTATTATGCGAAGACGCAGTTGTATACAAAGTTGCGCGCTCATGATATCAATGATCTGTACGACCTGATTCTTCAAGAAATAGAATATTTGTTTAAAGTTTATGACCGACAAGAATGGAAACGTGAGTTTTACCGTCATCCAGCAAAGGGAAATATGGATGTGCGTAAAAAACTCCAAAGTAAATTTGGAATAGATCTTAGATTGCCGACAGGTTATAGATATGAGTCGGTTAATGATGAATATGCCATTCTCTTGTTCCCCGATCGTACACGCCAGATGGATTTACAAACCAATGATTCATACAGTTCTTCAAAAGTGAATTTTATCCAAAGTGGAGTGATGATTTGGCAATATCCATACACGGATGAGCAACAAATGGAGCCAGATAATTTGTTGAAAATGAGGGATACGATATTAAAGTATTATGCACTTCATGAATTGAAAGGAGTGTATATGGGAACCCAATATCACCCTGCAGCGATGCCCGTATTTGAAAAGCTTAAAATAGGAGATGTTACCGGTTATCAAGCGAGAGGCTTGTTTAAATTTACTGGTGCTTCTGAGCCTTCTGGCGGTCGTTTTTGGAGCTTCCATTTCAAACATCCACACCGCAACACCATTGTGGCTTTAAGTGGGTATATTGATGGGCCACCAACCATGTCGCCAAGCTTCGATATCAACCGTATCCGAGC
Organism: Brumimicrobium sp.; assembly: GCF_048268645.1. Lineage (NCBI taxonomy): Bacteria > Pseudomonadati > Bacteroidota > Flavobacteriia > Flavobacteriales > Crocinitomicaceae > Brumimicrobium > Brumimicrobium sp. Next base: position 24,236 of record NZ_JBLWVE010000022.1, read on the forward strand.
TGTTCTGTATTCTTTAAAGGTAGTTGATTAATTCCTGATCAGTCTCAAAAGTTTGGGGGATTTATTCCTTTCTTAATGTACAAGCAAGTTGTAGTTTTATCCACTTTTATGCTTAAAACATTGATGGTATAGTTTGTTTTAATTGTTGAAAAAAAACTTTCAAGTCAAGCTATTGGGCATACAAAACGTTGAATGATCCTCATTCAGAATGACAAGTATTTATGCCTAATCTCAACAATTGGTCTTGATTCCTGATTCCTTCACTTGAAGTGATAGACGGAAATATAAGGCAAGAAAAAACCCAGAACTCTGATTTTCAGTTTTCTGGGTTTGTTTTGTGGTGATGGACGGAATCGAACCGCCGACACAAGGATTTTCAGTCCTTTGCTCTACCAACTGAGCTACATCACCATTGTTTTTTAAAACAACTCGTTTGATTAGGTGGGTGCAAATATAGTAACTAATTTTATTCTGATGTCATCATTTTCAATTAATTTTTAAAAATCTTCTATTAACTTTGCAAGAGATGTCTGAAAAAATAAAATACTGTGTCGTTGATGCTGGAAATACTCGGGTCAAAGTTGTTGATTTTGAAAATGATGAGATCGTAGGCCATCAGCAAATCGCTTTGGAGGACTTAGAAAAAATAAAACTTGTTTTAAGTGAAAAAAAATTAACGACAAGTATCTTATCTTCTGTTTTGGACAAAGAAAAGTTAAAATGGGTAAGCGATTTACTTGAACCGAATGTGGTTTTAAGTAATCAAACTCCTTTGCCTATTTCTATTGATGCTTATGAAACACCAAATACCTTAGGTGCGGATAGAATTGCAAATGCTGTAGCGGCACACTACTATTCGAATACCGACCATGCCTTGGTAATTGATATTGGGACATGTATAAAATTTGACCTTGTCCTGAAGGACAAATATCAAGGAGGGTCTATTGCTCCAGGATATGCCATGCGTTTGAAAGCAATGCATGAATTTACGGGTGCTTTGCCTTTATTAGAATTAGAAGATGTTACACCCTTAATTGGAAGAACGACTAAACAAGCTATGTTGTCAGGAGTTATTAACGGAATTCAAGCAGAAATCGAAGGATTTATTGCCAACTACACTCAACAATATCAACCGTTAACAATTTTTTTGACAGGTGGAGACCATAAAAGATTTGATAAAGAATTAAAAAATAGCATCTTTGCCGATGATAATTTGACCATTAAAGGTTTACACATAATACTAAAGCACAATGTATAGAAGTTTATTAGTGACATTATTTATAGTTATAAGTGGAAATGCACTAGTACAGATTAGCACTAACAGTCCGTATTCCTCAAGAGGAATTGGTGACGTAGGCTTCTATGGAAACGCTTACATTTCTGGATTAGGAGGTGCCGCAACTGCACTTGCTGATTCCAGTCAAACAAATTTGCACAACCCATCAACCTATTCGTTGACAGCAAAACAACTTCCATTATTTTCAATAGGTGTGAATCACTTTGAAAAAACATTTTCTAACAATGGAATGGAGTCTAAAGGTAGATTCTCTAGCATTACCCACATGTCTTTGGTGGTGCCTTTTGCCAATCGCTTTGGACTTGCTGCCGGATTAAAACCATTAAGTCGTGCTGGATACGAAATTAATGATGGTGAATTGGTTCAAGGAGATAGCATCTTTTATACCTATAGTGGAAGTGGTGATATTCAGGAATTATTGATTGGTTTTTCAGGAAATATTATCGATGGAAGAAAGCAAAGCTTATCTGTAGGAGTGAATGGAAAATACTATTTTGGAAGAATTAATAACGACAGGAAGGCTTTTAAAATCGCCAATACGATAGAAACAGGAGGACTTGATGAGCAATCGATTCGGGCACGTGATTTTGGTTTTGAATTGGGGTTGAACTATGATTATCGACCAACTTTAGCGCACAGCATTCGTTTAGCCGGAGTTTATCGACCAGGAAATACAATGCGTTTTGAAAAAGCACACACACGTATTCACTATGGTAACTATTATACACAAGGAACATACGATACCTTATTGAATGTTCAAGGAGTGAGTGGAGAAGTGTACTTGCCCTCCAAAACAAGTTTAGGATTGACCTATACCTTCACTCCCCACAATGACTCAAGTTCTAGTAATTCGAAGTTAAGATCATATATGTTAACACTTGAATATACAATGGAGGATTGGTCGAATTACGAAGAGAATTTTGATTTGGGAGCCATTTCTGGACAGTACATAAATTCTAATTCCTTGCGTATGGGGTTTGAGTTTAAACCACACAGAAGTGCAGTAGACCGATCGGCTTACATTGGTTTTATGGATAAAATGAGCTACCGTGTTGGAGCTTATTTGGTCAATACACCTTATGAAGTAAACGGTGAACAATTAATAGATCAAGGATTGACTGCTGGATTGGGAATTCCAATCGTAATGAATAGAGCGGTTTCAACAGTTAGTATTTCAGGAACTTACGGTGTGATGGGGAAAACTGAAGGTCCTTCCATCATTAAAGAGAATTATTTTGGATTCAATCTCGGCATAAATATTGCTCCAGGATATGACAGATGGTTTAGAAAATATAAATTGGATTAACTTTAAATAAAATGAAAATAGAAAAATTATTATTAGCCGTACTTTTTGTAATTGGTTTTGGAGGGCTAACTTATGCTCAAGGAAACGACGCACCTGATGAGTGCAGAAGGTTTAAAGCAATTGCTGGAAACGCGTATAAAGCACAAGAATACGAGAAAGTAACAACGTATTATATAAAGGCTTTAAACGAGTGTGAAAAGCTTGAACTAAATTTTTACAATCCTTTCATTTATGCCGTGCAAAAATCTTACAGTAATGCAAGAGGAAACGAAGAAGCTAGAGCAGCGTACCTGGATACTTTAATCTCGGTTTATGAAGCTGGTCAAGCAGCACACGGAATGCAAATCGAATGGCAAACTTTCCTTGGATACTATTATTTAGTACAAGGGAAACCAGGAGGAATGAATAAAGCAGATACGGCGCTTAAAGCGGGTATTCACCACAGTGCTGAAAAATCAAACGCAAGTTACTTAAAGCAATATTATGCTAACCTTTATAACCTTTGGGTACAAGAACAAGATGAAGCAGTTAAAGCAGAATACAAAAAACGTTTAGTTGCTGAGTACTTCAAACTTTCTGAATATGTTAACAAAGGAGGAATGGATGCTGAAACGCTAACTTTCTTGTCAGATGTGATCAATAATGTAATCACTGACTGTGAATCTATTTTGCCAGACATTAACAACTTCATGAAAGAATTGCCACAAGAAGTTGAAGCGAAAAAAGTAATGGTGAAAAACTTTATGGAGTTATTAGAAGGACAGAATTGTACAAAAAGCAATGAATATGCAATGTTAGTAGATACGATTATTGCAATCGACCCTTCTGTAGATGCTGTTTTGGCAAAAGCTAAATTGCAATTAAGTAGAGGAAATACTTCAGGTGCTGTTAACTCTTTTAAAGATGCGCTAGGAATGGTTGAGTCTGCTGATGATAAAAGTGATATTGAATTGGAAATTGCAAGTGCATATTACCGTTCAGGAAGTTATAGAGCAGCTCACAACGCAGGACTTGCTATTACTGGAAAGAACTCAGCAAAAGGATATGAAATCGCAGCTAGAAGTGTGAATGCAATGATGAACGACTGTGGAGTTTCAACATTCGATCGTAAAACAAATAACTATTACGCTGTTGAGTTGGCTGAAAAATCTGGAAATGCTTCTTTAATTAGTTCTTTGAAGAGCCAGTGTCCAACTTCATCTGATATTTTTAACGCAGATAAATCTGTAGGTGGAACTGTAACACTTGAGTGTTGGGGGAAAACATATACGATTAAAACATATTAAACATTGAGCAACATCAAGCACATTAGTTATTGGATTCCTGTCATGATTTTCATGACGGGAATCTTTTTTTCATGTGTGAACGATCTCAATAAAGTCAAAAAGATTACCACACATCCTGATAATCCCGATGAAACAAGCGAAATGTTGCATGTCATTTATACAGATTCAGGTTTTGCGCAAATTGAAATATATGCGAATATCGCAGAAACTTATGCACAACCAAAGAATGTAACTAAGTTTAAAGATGGATTAAAGGTAAATTTTTATAATGAAGAAGGAGAAATTGGCTCTGTCTTGACTTCCTTGTTTGGAGAGATTGATGGTGCCACCGGAAACATTACCGTAAGGGATAGTGTTAAACTTTTGAATGTGAGTCAACAAAAAACTTTAGAAAGTGAAGTTTTATATTGGAGTAGAGACGGAGATTCTATCTATACCAATAAACCCGTTGTGATTACTTCTCCCGATATGATCCTTTCTGGTATTGGGGCGTGGACAACACCTGCTTTCGACACAGCGCAATTTTATCAACCTACAGCAAAAATATTTTTAAACGATTAGAACATGGGAACATACAATAAAATTATGCAGTTTTTTTGGTTAGCAACAGGAATTGTTACCATTATAGGTGTAACTTACTTAGGTTATACTGAAGGATTTGAACGCTGGTCTGGATACTATATTTTTGGTGTTTTTGCTATCTTGTTGTTCTTTATTCGTCGTTTTATGATGAAGCGTATGGTGAAACACGAAGAGTTTTTAAAAAACAAGGACAATACTCAGCAAAAGAAATAGAAATAGAAAGAACAGACTTGGTCTCCCAAGGGCTTTTTTATACGCTAGTTCAACCTTTCATTATTTTTTATTGCTTTTTTTATGCAATTCAAGTTATATTTGAATTTGATATTCAATTAATATCACTATGAATACATAATCGCTTGAGGCTCATAAACAAAATGCAAGGCATACAGCAATACATTCTTCTTGGTATTTGTCTTTTATTCGGACAATTGTCTTTTGCACAATATGTTGTCAAAGGAAAAGTGCTAGATGAAACGAATGTAGGAATTCCTTTTGCTGATATTTATGTTAAAAACAATTCAGATTTACGTACCCGTGCAGACATCGAAGGAAATTATTTGATGAGACTTCAAGTGGGGGAGTATTATCTTGTGTTTTCAGCAATGGGATATGAAAACCGTGAATTTTATCTGGTTGTTGGTGAAGCTACAAAAGAAGTAAACATTCAACTCTTTCCTGTTAAAGTCAAAGACCTAGAGGAATTCGATTTTTCTGAAAAACGACGCAACATAGGTCGTGAAATCGTTATGCGAACTGTTGGTATCAAAAACAAATTAGATTACAATCAATATCCTCACATTTGTGATGTTTACATCAGAGCCAAAGATGAGAAAAGTGGTACTGTCCATTATTCAGAAAAAGACCAAGAGAAAGACGAAGCAGATGCCCGTTTTGACGATGTTGAAAAGTTGAAAGAAAAGAAAATGCAAGAACTCAACAATACCAATATGGTAGAGGTTGAGATGAATAGAAGTTACGCTCCACCCAATAACATTAAAGAAATAAGAACGGGATATTCTAAAAGAGGAAACGACAGAAATCTATATTTTACTACTACTGCAAAATCAAACTTTAATTTTTTTCAAAATACTTTAAGCCTAGATGATTTAAGTAAGTCACCTGTGCAATCGCCTATTTCAACAGCAGGGATTCTTTCTTATAAATATCAGTTGGTCGAGAAGATTGAACGTGAGGGCCAACCCACCCTCAACAAAATTAAAATCACTCCAAGAAATATTGCTACCTCAACATTAGAAGGTTTTATTTGGATTCAAGACAGTACATGGTTGGTAGAAAAGATAGATTTCACCATCATTAAAGGGAACCTATATATCTATGATAACTTTAGTGTTCAGCAGGAATTCGAAATATATGGTGATACTATGTGCGTACTCAAAAGTCAGTTGATGAGTTACAATGTAGCCTATCGAAAAGAGAAGTTTGAAGGAAGCACCGTGGTGAATTATTCAAATTATAATTTTAAACCAGACTTCAAAAAAGGCCTGTTTGGAAATGAATTAGCGGTGACTACAGAAGAAGCCTACGAACGTGATTCGACGTATTGGTCCGGTAAGCGCTTAACTCCTTTAACAGAAGAAGAGCAGAGGTTCATTAAACAAAGAGACAGCATCGAAAATCTATTTACTAAAACCAGTTACTTAGATTCAATAGATTCTGTATTTAATAAAGTCACCTTTTGGAAAGTACTTTGGTTCGGAATTGACCGCAGGAATAGAGCCAATAAAACACAATGGACAATCAGTTCAATTGCTGCGATGATGAGACCACTCTATATTGCAGGTCCGAGAATAGGTCCCGATTTTGATTACTTTAAGAAGTGGGATAACGAAAAAACCTTCGACAGTTATACGCGTGTTGACGTAGGATTGTTAAATGGAGACATTAAAGGGTATACCAATATTAGGTATTTATACAATCCTTTCCGGCAATCAAGAGTAGGGGTAAACTTCACTCATAATTACGATTTAATACGTTCTTATGACGCCTTAACTCAAGTGTTTTTACGGGATAACTTTATTGAGAAAACTTCGGGTTCACTGTATCATGATTTTGAGCTTTTGAATGGATTGTATTTAGAAAACAGCCTGACTTACACCAACCGACGTCCGCTTCCCGAAGGTACTAAGTTTATCCGTTGGTTCGATAAAGAATTAGGGAATACAGAGCCACCAGAGTTCATACAATACAATGCGCTTATTTTAGATTTTATGTTGCGTTATACCCCTTTTCAAAAGTACATGAGAGAACCCAAAAGGAAAGTTGTTTTAGGCTCTAAATGGCCAATGCTTTATGTTTTTTATGAAAAAGGAATTCCTCAATTATTCGGCAGTGAAGTCAATCACGATTACATTCGATTTGGAGCGATGCAGACTTTTAAAATTGGGACGTTAGGAACTTCAAAATACCACATCACCACAGGAAGGTTTTTGAATCAAAAAATTCTACGTCCAGAAGACATGCAATACCATAGACGTGGTGATCCTATTTTATTCTCTAATCCTATGTACTCTTATCAAGATTTAGATTCAACTTTACCCACCATGAATTGGTATTTTGAATCGCATTACATCCATCACTTCAACGGTGCATTAATCAACAAGATTCCATTCATGAAAAAGACCCGAATTTCGACTGTAGCTGGAGGAGGTTATTTATGGGTACCCGAACACAATTGGACGCACTATGAAGTGTACACAGGCTTAGAACGAATCTTTAAATTTGCACGAAGAAGACTCAGAATTGGTGCCTATGCTGTTTTTTCAGATGGAAATCAAATCAATCCCAGAACGTCTTTTAAAATCAGTTTTGCTATTTTAGATGAACGCAGTATGAAGTTTACTTTTTGATATGTGTGCTCTTATCTAAGTGTGGTGCGTATCCAAAAAAGGCTATAAAACTTCAGGCAAAAGTGAGCGCTTAACTGATTTCGATTAGGTTTAAACCATTTTCTTTTGCATATCGATCAATAAATTCTTGTTTACTTCTACAGTTTGTCTTTTTAAAAATATTAGAAGCATGCTTAGAAACCGTGTTTTTTGTAATGTGCATTTTTTCTCCAATTTCTTGGTAAGTAAGCTCTTCTAAAATAAGTTTGCAAACCTCAGTTTCTTTAGCTGTAAGTTGAACTTCATTATGTGTATCCTTTATGATTGGCGCTTCTATCGTTATTGCTTTTTCAGCATAAAATCCGATGTTATTTAAGGCCTTGTATTCCTTTCTACTGAGATATAGCTGATTTTTGTAAAATGCAAAAGCGGTTAATAAGAAACTAATATTGATGAGACTAATTTTGACGGGCTGAATGTCTCCAAAATAAACAACTATAGGCATAGAAGACATAAAAACAGCTCCAATATAACCTGAGATAGTTAGTAATTTGTAATGGGATGAAACATCTTCCTGAGTCTTGAAAATAAAGATTAAGGTTCGAATGCAAAAGTACACGGCAATAAAAATAGGGGGAACAATAAATATTTCTTCAGAAAAATTCACTTCTCCAGTAATGAGATAGGTAAAAACAAGCCCAATGATAAAGGAAACGACTAAACTTGAAAACAGAAACTTTGTATTGTAATATTTGCCACTTTTTATTTTTAATTCATTAACCAAAAAGTAGAAGTAATAAGTTGCCAGTGCAATTCCACTTGAGTAAGCAATGATATCTTGAATTAAAATGGGTATAACATAACTTGGATTCGGGAAGAAACCATTAAAAACATTGAAAAGGATAAAAAGTGAAATTAAAATAAAAAATCTGAACCTTCTAATGTCTTTAGGACGTGACAAGCATACGGCCACCTGAACAAATAGAATAATTATTTCTAAGGTCAAGTAGAGCAGTGTGATCAGATGTAAATTAGTCCCAAACATTTTATTTATTTAAACCTCCTCAGTATTCCGGACGATGAATTAACTCCATTTTAATTGTAAGTCATTACATCGCCTTTGTACTTATTATACACTTAATTAAAGTGTGTTTATAATAACTTCTTCACAAAAATTCATTTACAAATTTTGTAACTGATGTTTAATCTATGTTTCATTCTTTATGATACATTTAATAAATATCAAGTTCGAACCTAATTTCACATTAGGTCAAGCCAAAAATGTTCTGCAATGGATTGTAGTGTAGTTATGTTGATCCACCGTGCAGGTATGTTGTAATAAATTAGTGTACTATCGAAATAGCTAACGCTAATATATACTAATTTATTCTTTACAGGTGTATTTTCTTTATGATTTATTATTGATGAACGGAAAAATTAAGGGATTTAAGTTGAAATTATTGATTTAAACTCACCTTTCATAAAGCGTTTTGAGCATCTTTTCCTTAAACCTTAGTGTGATCAACGCGGTGTAATAATCTGCTTGGGTTTTGAATAAATTACTTCTTAGTTCAATATAGCTTTGTACATTAATAACGCCAGACTCGTATTGTTCTGTGGAGGCTTCAAAACGCTTTTCAGACACTTCTAAGGCTTTTTTTAAAGCTTTTGAATTCAATTTCTCATTAGTGATTTCGTTTTCTAATTGTTCTACCTTATTACGTAAATCTTGAAACATAATTTCTTGATTTAACTTTGTTTTTGTGAGTTCCGCCTCCGCAATTTTGATCTCTGAATGAACTCTTCCATTATTGAAAATAGGAACATTTAAAGTAAGCACAGCTGATTGATAAAAATTTTCTCGCATTTGTACCTCAAAGGGTTTGGGTAAGAATTCGCTTCCAACTTGTATCTTACTGTTTCCAGAATAACCACTTCCTAAAGAACTATTAATAGCCAATGTTGGAAGTAACTGTGCTTTCTTCATTTTTAAATCATACTCTTGTAAATTTATCCTTGTAGTGGCAAGTTGAAATTCAGGGTTTTGTGAAAATTCTTCTCGATTTATTGAAATTTCACCCTTTTCTAAAGATTCAATCGAATGAATTTCAATCTCTATCTCATCTTTTGAATTTAATAGCTGCGAAAGCAATAAAGAACTATATTCAAAATTGTTTTTGGCTTGTCTTAACATTGCACTGTCCAATGCCAGTTGACTTGACAATGACAAAACATCATAATTAGTGGCGTAACCATTCTTGAATCGTTCTTTTGATAAGCTTTCCGATTCTAATGAATAGGCTACTTGATTTTCTGCTGCTTCAATGAGGTAATGATTCAATAAAATTTGCATGTAAGCTGCGGTGATATCAATATGAAGATTTCGACGTTGAATATCAATTTCATGAGTTGTTTCTTGAATGGACAGCTCGTTCCTCTGTTTTAAATAGTAATTCTGAAGCCCAGAAAATATATTCCATGAACTACTGGCATAAAAATTATTGGTTCTTACCCGATCAGTGGCAAATTGGTTGGTAAAGGGATCAATACTTTGTCCCCAATTATAACCATGCGTTCCTCCAGCGTTTATAGTTGGAAGTATATTTAATTTGGACTGTTTTTGTTGAATTTCAGCTATTAATAAATCAACTTTTTTGGTTTTTAAATTTAAATTGCTTGAATCTGCAAAAGATAAACACTTTTCTAAAGTCCATTTTTCCTGAGCATTTACTGAAAACAGTGAAAGCCAAAAAAGAGCGATGTGAATAACTGTTTTAATCTTCATATTAATTGTCGAAAACAGTTCTAAATTGGTTGAATACACGCTCTAAAACATTCAGATCATCTGTAACAATTGAAGCAGTTCCAATCATTTCCGCTGTGTGCTTTAATTCTTTATTGTATGTCGTTTTGAGTCCTTCGGGTAAGTTTACTTTAGCAAAATAATAGCCCTCTTTTGATTCTTGATTTATGGTTGGAATTTCTGAAACAGACATTATCTCTCCTTTGAGTTGTCCAAATTCTTGCTTCGGATAATTTGCCAATTGAATATTTACACGCTGTCCTTTTTCGACACGGCCAATACCTTGTGATGGAATTTGTACGTAGCCAATAAGTCGAGTGTCTTGTGGTAAAACAGCGAATAGGGTAGCGCCAGCAGATACGGATTGATTTTCATTGATGTTTCCAAGATAATTGACA
>NZ_JBLWVE010000023.1:0-28911 GCF_048268645.1 Brumimicrobium sp.
CAAATAGGTGAAATTATAGCAAGTAGCGATTTAAATTTAGTCAATATCAATACCGCAACACAAAATATCATTGGAGACAAATACTTCGAAATGAGTAATCATTTAGGGAACGTCCTTGAAGTGGTTTCAGATCGAAAACTTCCTGTAAATGATGGCAATGGAAATATCGATTACTTCCTTGCTGATGTGGTGAGTTATAGTGATTATTTTCCTTATGGTATGCAAATGCCTGGTAAGAAACAGCTAAGAGATTTAGACGGAAACGGTAATCCTGTTTATGTTCCTGCAAATGGAAGTGATGGGTATCGTTATGGGTTCAATGGTATGGAGAAAGATGATAATGTGAAAGGAGAAGGGAATTCTTACACAACCGAGTTTAGACAGTACGATCCTAGAGTTGGTAGATGGTTATCTATTGATCCTTTATTTGCTAATTTCCCTTGGCAAAGTCCTTATGTGGCTTTTGATAATAATCCAATTTACTATGTTGATCCTAAAGGTTTAGCTGCTGAGGGTGGTGGAGACGATGATAAAAATGTAAACGTGAATGAAGATGGTAGTAAAACGTTCAGAACACCCGACGGAAATTCATTAACTTTTGATGAAGAATCATTAAAGTATTTAACTGATACCAAATGGGCAAATGGAGCTGTCATAGGTGGAGGATTACATGCAAATATCGAAGGCGGTGAGTCGAGCTTGATGTCATTTAATTATAATGGCGATACATACAGTGCGGGCTTTGATTCTGAGGGGGACTTCATGGGCTATTATAATTTTTCAGAAGACGGTTCTACGAGTTCATTTCATATTGATTATGATGATAATCATATTAAACAAAACTATAGAGAGTCTGATTATAAAGCAGCAATAGCAGTAGTTGGTGTATCTGCAGAAGGCGGCCCAGCAGTTGTTATAGGAGGTATTGCAGCAATGGCTATGATTGCTGTGGAGGTTTCAAAAAATGCAAAGAGTATCACTGAAGGAATTGTCTTATCTACAGGTGAATTTATAAAATCCTTTAGTAAGGAAGCTAATCCTGCAAGCTCAGAATCAGATTATGGAGATGGCGGAGCAGAACACACGAAGGGCAAAAGAAAGAGTACAAAAAAGAAACATGAAAAAGGTAGAAAAAGGAATAAAAAAGATAAAGGAGGTGAAAAAGGAGATAAACGAAGAAAAAGGTATAAATAAGATATGGAAAATTTAATTTACATGAAGGGTTGGAAAAATCCAGTTACTGGTTTTTTCTTAGAAAAAAAAACAGTGTTTAGTCTTTCTATATATAATCCTGTGGATTACGTTTTAGATGGGGTTATGTTTATGAATAATAGTTTTGTTTTAAGTGCAGAAATGAATCTATCAGAACTATCTTCCAATGTAATGTCCGAAAAAATTAATCGTTACGTAAATCAGGAAAAGATAAAAACGATTTTAGAGACAAGTAATTTTAAGGAGTTATTCAGTTATTTATTAAAAAAAGACGATTTCTGTGAAATAGCTTTGTCTCAGGAAGATACTGTTTATATTGGAAGAGTTCGAAAGGTTAGAAACTCATCAATTGACATTGATTTTTATAATACAGATTTCACATTACTTGATGAGGCTATTATTGAATTTGACGATATAAGGATTGTTAGTGTATATACTGATTACTCTGAAACGTTTTGTGAATTTATTAAATCCATAAATAACTAATGTTCTGTGCTCTCCTGCAAACTCACATAACTCCGAAACAAAAAGAGAGAAATCAATTAATAAATGAACATTAAGGATGTTATCAGTCAAGGTAAATTAAAAACGTATGGTGTAAACAGTAGTTTTTTACAAGTTCACTGGTCTCATCCATCATTAAAAGAAAATAGCTTTTACTTGTTTGTGTTTACCGTTTTAAAGAATGATTTAGTTTCTGTAAATGTTGTTTCTCCTCAATATATTCCTGTCAGGTATAAACCTAAATTATATGTTTCTATGATAGAAAGAATAATGAAGAAGTTACAAGAATCAGTTTGATAAGGTATTTTTAAACACACAAATTCAAAAAGTTATTAACAATCCTTAATTTCTTCTACATCCTTTACTCTGATTGCTTTTCGTGAGGTTTTTATTACTTTTCAATTTCCAACCACATCCCTTATCTTTTAGGTGGTTTTATGGGGTGGGTAATATTTTCTTTTCAAGGCTTTGTTTAAAGATTTTTTAGGTTTAAGAATCCAAGCTTTTTATCCATTTCTTGTTTAGTTATTTTTACATTAAGCACATTATTTTTTTTCGTTTTTTTCGCCCCTTTTTTCTTCCTATTTTCTTTTTGATTTGAGTTTATAAATGAGATTTTTTAAGTGATTTTTTCGCCCTCTTTTTCTTTTCCCAGTTGAAGAGGTTTTAAATTCTGTTTTTGCACACTCCACGTAATTCCGCAACAAAACTGTTCCAATATTGGTCACTGAGAAATTAGGCAACAAATTGTCTGATTTTTGGCTTAAAATGAACTTGAAAAATTCTAAACTTTTTTGACTTTTAGCAGACACATCCAATAGGACGGAAAAAGAGTAAAAAGGATATATTTTGATACAAAAATCATCTTTTTATTGTTGTTTATATAGATTTTAGGAGTTAAAACACACAGCTTGTTCGGATTTTTGGGATTCCCCATCAAATACAAGCCAAAGGACAACCATTGAACTCCCGATTCTCTTTAAGTCTTACTTTCTGGGCATTCTTTATCTGTTCTCTATATTTTGCTTTGTCCGGCCTCTCTCCATTGAGAACTTCCATTGGTGTTAATCCATAAAATTCAAACGGAAACCTATTGTTATTGTAATAGTTAAAAAACAATGTAATATTTTTCAGATGGTCCACTTTATCAATAGAGTGCTTTCCTTGTAAGAATTCAGACTTATAAATACTATGTGTACTTTCAGCCATGCTATTGGAATAAGAAAATTCTTCTGTTCTAGCGGTAAGTTTTTTAACTGTAGGAGGTGCTTCAATATTATTGATCCAATCCAATAACGCTCCTTTGTTTTCAGACCCTCCATCTGAAAGGATGTTTATTGGATTAGTTTTATTCAAAAGCCCATGATTTTTAAAAGTTTCCTCAAATAGATCTCTGATAAATCCACTGCCTGGTCGTTCAGAAGTAGTTTTAAATCCTAGTAGTGCTTTTGAAAAGTTATCTTTCACGAAAGCAACATATTGAATGCCGTCATTTTGAGTTTGTACATGCGTTACATCAACATGAAGCCATTCATAGGCTTGAGTTGCACGAAATCCAGGAGAGCGATGTTTATTCTTCTTTTTTTGTCTTTTTTGGTACCCAACAAGATCTGCATATTTGAAAAAAGTAGAAAGTCCACAGGCAATCAGCTTTTTTCTCATCGCATCAAAATAAAGTGTGGTTTTTGTTTTACCGAAATTATCTTGTTGTGTTACGATTGCTTCGATTTTTGAAACTTCATTTAACGTTAATTGCTTAGGATATTGCCAAAAACACTTTCTAATAATACTTTTGTCACACGCCTTTTTTACTCTATGACGGTAAAACCAATCTTTAGAAACACCAAAAAGTTTACATGCATCAGTGATTTTAATATTAGCTTTTTTTGCTATACGTTCAATTGAGAAACTAATGTTCTTACTGTGCTCACGAAGTAGTTTTTTATTTCCTTCAAGAGTATTGACTAGTTCCTTATATCCGTAACTCAAGGTGCACATCATCTTCACGCCTTGTTTCAAGTGTTTATTCACTAAGACTTCTTTTATATAATCGAAATCATCGATATAGTCTTTTACCGTTTCATACGCAGATGCCGGGTAGATCACATCAAACCGATGCTTACCGATATGGCTTCCAAGGACAGGAAATGGATGACGAGGTGCTTAGAGGTGTAGTTGCTCGGGTGGATACGCACTAGTATATCGTTCTTCAACTAATTTTCAAATACACGAATTCATAAAGAGTCAAACAATTCATGTGTAATAGAGAAGAGTCATAAAATTTATAATATTATCAATACGATGATTATAATTGAGCGCTTAAATTAAGCACCTTAATCCTTTTCCTTTATATTTGTTCTCGTACTATAAAACACAAAGCTTTGAACTCTTCTGTACTAAAATCAATTAGCTGCTTAATTTTCCTGACTTTAACTTTTTATAATTATGCTCAAGAAGTGCGTATAGGAAAGCAAGTTTGGCATGAAAAGAACCTTGATTTAGCTTTCTTTCGCAATGGAGATCCAATTCCTCAAGCACAATCTAAAGAGGAGTGGACAAAAGCCATAGAAGATAAACAACCTGCTTGGTGTTATTATGACAATGATTCAACTTCTGCTGAAAAGAGAGGGAAGTTGTACAATTGGTACGCTGTAAATGACAAAAGAGGACTCGCGCCAAAAGGGTGGAGAGTACCGAATTTGGATGACATTAGAATACTCAATGATTTTTATTTAACGATGGACGTTTCAATAGTCGAAGAACCGCAACTTAAAAATTCACAGGAGTTTATCGAGAGGTTAAAGACTGACTTTCAAAACGCTTCAAATGATTCATTGTTTGTTGTCCACCACAGTGATGATTATAAAAGAAATTCCCCTGTAAGATATGTCGTAGATTTATATACTGATCATGGATTTAGTCATTTTTCACAGGAGGAAATTGAGTTTTTAGAAAAACAGGATGTGGGTTCAGTTACCCAACTTAACGATGGTGATGATAAAATTACTTTATTTAAAGTCGTTGATCAAAGAGAAATCGAGTATGTATCGATGAAGTATTTACTTATTGACAAAAAAGAATATACTGATGAAGAGGCAATGGTTTTAGCTGATAGTATTCTTCAAGTCATTAAAGAACAAAATAACTTTGCTGAAATGGTTCAGTTATTTAGTGCTGATCCTGGTTCTATTGATCGAGGAGGTGTTTATGAAGATTTTCGTCGCGGAATTATGGTGAAAGAAATTGAAAATTTTGTTTTTGACAATCAGATTGGAGAGTTAGGCATAGTATTGTCTAATTTTGGGGTTTCTGTCCTTCAAGTTTTAAATAAAAAAACAGCGCTTAGACCTGTGGTGGTTAAAATGACAAAAAAAATTATTTCAAAAAGTTCTGTAGCCATTCATTTAAAAGATAAAAAAGAATGGAAATCAATTCCTGTTTATGTATATTCTGATCATAAATTCAAAGCGGTACCTTCAGGCTATCGTGCAAATGATGGGCAGTTTCAATCTGGAGAAGAATTAGCGATGTTTTGGACTCAAACTGTTAATGAAGAAGGTTTTCCGGCAGCGTTCTATCTTTTTAAAGATGAAGACGGTTTGGAAGGCAATTATTTTGAAAAGGATATTGGGATTTCTGTTCGGTGTATAAAGGAGTAGGTGATGTTGAGCATGAAAGCTCAGAAACTAACTTTATTCAAACAGCCTCATTTCTTTAGGGAGGACAGTAAAGTAGTCAGCTGCTGAAACAAAAGTCCAATTTGAGCTTTGCTTTTTGTTGATCCCATAATAAATTGAAGAACTGTCAAGGTCTTGATGATTTTGCATTAGTGTAAATTGAATTTTGGCGTGAATCAAAGAATCGTTCGATGCGATACTCTTGATGTATCCCCCTTTCCAGTAGATCAACTCAGCTTTGTCTTTGTCTTGGTCTTTCTGACGGGGCATTTCTTGAAATTTTGATTTGAACACAGCATCGCCTTTTTCTTTGTAATGTTTAACTATCAGGGGATGGGTTAAATTCAGATAAGACAATGCATCACCTTCGTTACGTACTTTGATCAAAAGGTTCATGTCTGCATTAAGTTTGGTCTCTTGCTCCGTTGTTAAGGTACACGAAGCCAGGAGCAGTGAGGCCCCGAAAAGGACGGTCAAACAATGACTAATGGACTTAAAAAAAACCATATTTTAATTTAAAACAACAATCGCAAGGTTTAAAGCTGTTGCAAAGCTAATCCACAATAGATATGGAATCAATAAGAATGCAGATAAGCGATCGAGTCTATAAAAATGGCGTATTAGGATGATGACCAAAGCCAATAGCATGAAAATGACAACAAGGGCTAATACAGGCATTTGTAGTCCAAAGAAAATTGGTGTCCATGCTAAGTTCAAAACAAAGTGAAGCAGAAAAATAACCAGCCCTCTTTTAGCAAATTTAATAATAATAGGGTAGCGGCCAATGGCTACAATTTGCCAGATAATTGCAAAAGACCCGCCCATCAAAATATAAAGAATAGTCCACGCGGGACCAAAAACCCAAGCAGGCGGATTAAAAAACGGTTTGTTGAGTTCATCATACCAAGCTTCATATCCATTCATTGAACATAATCCACTAAGGATTCCTAATCCAAGAAAAACGATTGAACTAACTACTATTTTCCACCAAAGTCCACTTTTAAAAGTAGATGTATTGTGCGGTCCTGAATGTATTTGCATGTGCTTCTATTATATATTTAATTTCTTCAGAATAGCCACCTCCCATGCTTGCAACAATAGGTAAGCTTAGTTGATGCGCCATCTGAAATACTATTTCGTCTCTTTTTTTACATCCTTGGATACTCACTCCGAGTCGCCCAAGTTTATCTGTCTCTATAATATCAATTCCTGACTGATAAAACAAAAAATCGGGAGTAAAAACCTTTAAGATGTCGTTTAAGGACTTTTCAAGTAAGTAAAGATACTCAGAATCTTTGATTCCATCAGGCAGATTAATATCAAGGTCTGATTTTTCTTTCTTCAAAGGGTAATTATTGGCGCCATGCATGCTAAAGGTAAAGACTTCAGGAGTATTTTGAAAGATTTCAGCAGTTCCATTTCCTTGGTGAACATCCAAATCGATGATCAATATCTTTTTTGCCTTTTTAGAATTCAATAACCATTGGGCTGCAATTGCCTGATCGTTTAACATACAAAATCCTTCTCCTCGGTCTGAAAAAGCATGATGGGTTCCTCCCGAAATATTCATTGAAACACCATGAAGTAGTGCAAATTCGGTACACATACGTGTTCCTTCCATGATGATTTGTTCACGGAGTATTAATTCATGATCATGAACAAATCCTGTTTTTCGTTGTGCTTTTCGGTCCAGATTTAAGTTTGTTAAATCCTTGAAATACTCTTTGGTATGGGCTGATAACACCATCTCTTTTTCGATAATTCCTGGACTAAAAAAAGCAGTTTCATCAACAGTTCCTTCCAAAAGTAATTGCTGGGGGAGCAGTTCATATTTGGCCATAGGAAAGCGATGACCTTCGGGCAAAGGATGAACGTATTTTTGATGAAAAGCAATTTTGAGCATGCTCAATTACATTGGAGCGACCATCCGCATTAATTCTGCAGCCATAAATGCACCAAAGGTTCCAATAAAGTAACCGACCACAGCCATCAGGACTCCAACAGTTGTTAGGGCAGGATGAAAGGCATTGGCAACGATAGGAGCAGAAGCGGCACCACCAACATTGGCTTGACTACCCACTGCCAAGAAGAAGAACGGAGCACGAATTAATTTGGCGACAACAATCAAAAGAATAGCATGGAAGGCCATCCAGATCAGTCCAACAAAAATCAATAAAGGCTTTTCAAAGATTTGGGTGATGTCTACCTTCATCCCTATTGTAGCGACAAGAATGTATAAGAAAACAGACCCAATTTTAGAAGCTCCAGCACCTTCATAAGTCTTGGCTCTTGTGAAACTTAAAATGAATCCATATATCGTTGAAATAACCACCATCCAGAAAAATTGACTAGCGAAAGTACTTCCTTTTCCATAGTTTTCTAAGAAGAACTCAGAAAGGAATGTTCCTGCAAAATGTGCAATTGCAACACCTCCAAACACCAATCCGGTGATTACCATAAAGTCAGTTAAGGTCGCTTTACGTTCTACTGAACTTTGAAAGTCTTCTACTTTAACAACCAATTCATCTATTGCACTACTGTCTGCCTTTAACCATTTATCGATTTTATTTTTCTTGCTGATTCCAAAGAGAATCACTGCCATCCAAATATTTGCCACAACGATGTCCACCAAGATCATCCCTCCAAATAGCGTTTCTTTATAGTTGTAGGTTTCAAGCATAGCTGTTTGATTGGCACCTCCACCAATCCAACTCCCTGCAATGGTTGCTAATCCTCTCCATGTGGCTTCATTTCCAACTCCGCCAACTGTTTCAGGATCGATGAATGTGAAAATCCACACCGCAAAAACTCCTCCTAAGATAATTCCAATTGTTCCGGTGAAGAACATAATTAAACTCTTCGAACCTAGACCAAGTAAACTTTTGATGTCAGCTGAAAGGATAAGTAGAATCAATGACCCAGGAAGTAAATATCTACTGGCCATATAATAAAGATTGGTCGCTTCTGGATCAATAATGTTGAATGAAGTCAATGTCGCTGGAACCATATAACATAGGAACAAGGCTGGAATAACAGTATACAATCTTTTCCAACTTTTTCTGTTAAGTCCTGAGGTATAAAAAATCAAGGCCAGAATCACTGCTAAAATCCCCAAAACAATTCTATCGTCTGTAATCAAAGCATTTTTCGGAGCTTTTGCTAAAAAGCTAATTTTCGTTTCTCCTTTATGTCCTGTGAAACCTAACTCTTCTCCATTTCTTGATGGAATAACATTTACTCTAATGATTTCTTCAGGTCCAGGATTTTTGAAAAAGATATTTCCAATTTCACTTATGATTATAGTGTCTTCGTTGAAGACCACTTGAATCTGATCTGCGTTTTTAAAAACCCTTCTGTCATCATCATTGAAATTGAACACACCATAAGCAGATTCATTGAATTTTTTAATCTCACTACCAAAGTCATAAGCTTGCATTTTTTTTAGCACCTCTCCTGGAACTTCTTCTTTTGTAATGACTAATGAGTCTTTACCACTGACCATGACATGTTCTTGACCGATGGTAGAGTTGACCAATAAAAATAAACTACAAAGGAGAAATAAAATTGAATTCTTCATGAAATTGTGTGTTGTTTTTTCTTTCGCGCTCCAAAATAATTAACAATTCTGAAATAGCGTGTGAATATGACAGAAATTTCAATTAAATCAATTGCTGTTCGTTGCGTTTTTAAACTTAGAAATATGAGTTGCTCCCAACTTGGCCAAAAGAATTTGAAGTTGATTGACAGTTTTTTCATTCTCTGGGGTGTTCAACATAAAGAACTTTACAGATAAACTCTTTTCATCGGTAGTCATTTCCTTATTGAAAGGAGCATTGAGAATTGTCTCGAATAAATCTGAATTGAGGTCTTTGGCCAACACCCTAACGTTTAAGGTGAGTGTACTTTTATCTGAATCAGAAATGGCTTCAGAACGTTTTTCAGCATTTTTATTTTTTACGAAATATGCGTAATTGTATAAGTTAACCGTTTCAAATTCACTGATGAATAGTGGAGTTTCTGCAGCTTCCGTAAAGACAAAGCTTTTAACGTTTCGGGAAATAGAGTCATAATAGAACAAGTACCCTTCTTCATTGTAACGGTTTAATACCTGTGCAGGATATTCGTCATATTTAGATTTAGAAACCCACATAGATTGAATGTCTTTTCCTTCAAGGAATTCTTCTGGTTTTCGAGGTGTGCTGTTGTTTGTGGTGCTGTGAACTTTGTTGTTACTAATTTCAGTAGGATTATTCAGTTCTAGAATATCATTTCCTTTTTCAGCAAGTAGGGCATGCGCTTCTGTGATAGAAATTCTTTCCCCTTTATAATACGCAGTAACGAAAGCATCAGTAACTCCGACATCAATTGCTTCTCTTTGTTTTGGTTTGGCGTCAACAAGAGAACTAAAGATTCCTGTAGAATAACGAATTTGACCATTGGACATTCTTTTGGTGATCAATGGAGTTATATTGAATAGCTGAGCAGAACTTACAGGTCTGTTGTACACCCCAACTTGAACGGTAAAGTATAAGCCCATTTTGGTTTCTGCTACATCTGCTTCAGCAGCTCCAGGTGCTTTGTTGTAAGCGAATTCGTCAATGACTTTTTCAACCGTTGTTCCGCTGGTATACTCAACTCCTTCTTCGGCAACTAAGATAGCATTCTGACCACTTTCAATAGTTGGAACACATGCTCCAGAATTCATTAATTCGATTGCGCGATAAACAGGCACTCTTTCTCCATCACAGTAAGCCACAACAAAAGCGTCGCTGTATCCCATTGTCCTGATTTGATTTCTGGCTTCAGTTGCCGTTGCTCTACTATTGAACATACCTGCTACGTATCTGATTAAACCAGGACGAACAACATCTCCTGTAATGGGCGAAAATTCTGTAAAGGTATTGTTGGGTACTGGTTTGGCAAATGCTCCAATTTGTACACGGAAAACCAATCCTTTTGGTGATTCAACCTCTAATGGAATAGGATTTTCGTCTGAATAATTGTTTTTATTGTTCGGATTAATCACTAAGCCCGTTGCAATAACAGGAAGTGTTGGAGCTTCATTAATTGGTGCTACATCCCGGGCAATCATGTTTTCTATTTTCGCTTTTTCTTCAGGCGTTTCAGGAAGTTTCTGCTTAACCTCCTTTAGTTGTTTGTTAACTTCCGCTCTTAAGGTCTTGATTTCTCCAGATACTTCATTGATTTGTTTCATGTGCTTTTCAATGGTCTTCTTTTCTTCTTCGGTAAATACGTTTTCCTCGTTAGTAATATTCTTGTTTTTTGTGGAAGTTAAAATCTTCAGTTTGTTTTGTTCGGAAATCAATTGCGCCTCCTTTGCCTTTAAATCATGTTGTAATTGATTTAGTTTATTGTTTTCCTGTAACACCGTTTTGTATTCCTCAGACTGCGCAATTTCTACTTCTTCAACATAGGTCAGCTGTGTTTCTATCGCATTTTTATCAATTCCCTCCTCAGCGTCTTTCTTTTTCTGTTCATCTATAAAGGTTAAATGAGATGCGTTTTCCTCAAATTTGCTTTGCAACAAACTTTCTATCTCAACAAGCATTTCTTTATTCTCCTCGAGTATTGCTTTTTCTTTCCTGTTCCCATTCGGTATCTTGGCATTGATTTCCTTGATTTGGTCTTGAACACTTAATAATTCAATTCCAATCTCTTTTTGCTCTTGTTGTATATCTTTTTCCGTTTTTAAAATGTCGACCGGACTAATGTTTTCAAAATCACTGTGTTCAGCAATAGACTTCATCACCTCATTGGCTTTTTGCTCTTTTTGCTCAGACCTTACCTCCTTGATGGTTGCATTTTGTTTTGTTTGAATTGATTGAAGTAAGTCGCGCTGTTGTTTTGGGTCTTTTACTTCTTTAGCTTCTCTAATCAGTTGATTAATTTCTAGTTTGTTTTGTTGTGCTTTCAACATCGCTAGTGTTGGCGTTCCATTATTGTCAATTGTTTGTTCTAAGCTTCTGTTTAAAAAATTGTTTAGGTTTTCAATTGATTTTTCAAGAACAATACTCTCCTTACTCGCAATTTGATCATCAAGGGCTTCGATTTTCTCTTGGTGTTTTGAATCTTCTTTAAGTGAAGGGTTTTCTAACTCTTCAGCTAGTAGTTTATTTTTAGCTTCAAAAAGGGACTTAAATTCTTCTTTTTGCTCGTAGGATAATTCTACGCTAAACTCTTCTTGTACTTTGGACAAATCTACATGATCTGGATGTTCTGATGTTTGGGTCACTTCACCAAATTCAAAACTTACGTTTCTTCGTTTTTTAACCAGCTCTTTCTTGACAATATTTAGGTAACGAATTTCTAAACTGTTGTTGGAAGCCTTTATATCTCTATTTAATTGTAAAATTATATTTTCTAATGCTTGTGCTTTTACGTTGGCTTCATCGATGTCTTGAGGTTCAGCTTCAATAAGGTCGAATTCTTGTTTATTCAGTAAGACCCTTTTTAGACTTTCTTTATAAGCCTTAGTGATGTTGAATTCTTCTTTTCCTTGTGCTGCTTTTAGCTCCTCAATAAACAGTAGGGTTTGGTCCCTTTCCTCAGTCAGTATGTTTAATTCCTCAGTGGTTTTCCCTTCTTTTTTCTCAATCGCGGTGTTAATCTTGGAAAGATGTACTTCTTGGGCGTAAAGTAACTCTTCATAATTGTTCTCTCCTGAATGGAAACTCTTCAATAAAGAACTGATTTGCTCTTTAAATCCTTTGTCAGCTTGGTCCAATACCTGATCTCTATAAGACATTTCTTTTGGCGCAACTCCATGAAGTTGTTCTGCAATTATTTCATTTTCCAAAGCATCAATCTCTTTGTCTAGTTGCTCGTCTAGCTCTGCTAAAGCTTCAATCTTTTGCTCTAAACCTGGTTGAGTCACACCACTTTCTTTTTGTTGTATGGCCTCAGAACTATGTTCTTCTACTGAAATTTTTGCGATGTACTTTCTTTTAACTAAGTCTTTTTTAGATTTCGTTCCATTGCTGATGTCTTTTTCAAGTTGTGAAATATCATTCAAATATTCAGGATCTAGCTCTGCTAAAATTGCTTCTGGAGTGAATTCATTTTCATCAGTTATAACTTCACTCTCCTCAATTGTTTTCTCTAAAACTTGAATTTCATCTGTTAACTGACGTTCTATTTGTGAAAGAAATTCAATTTGCGTTGAAAGCTCAGCATCATCGTTTCCATTTTCTTTTTTCGCGACAAGATTTGTTGTAGCGTCTTCAATGGTTATTAAGGCTTGGTGTTTTCGCTCAAGAAGTTCTTTTGATGTGGTTAGTCCTTTTTCTATTTCATTTTCAATTTCTTTTATATCCTTAAGGTAAGTAGGATCTAATTCAGCAAATAATTCTGCAGGTGTAGAAGGTGACAGAGGGTTTTCTTCTTCAGAAGAAGTGTTATTTGCTGAAGTATTCGAAGTTGAAGTGTTTGTTTCTGCATGCTTATTTTCTGCTTCAATCGCATTTGATAGCTCATCAATTTCAGACTTAATTTGGACTTCAATTTGCGACAATAAATCCGATTTTGTAGCGAGATCATCATTATTGTTTCCAGAATCTATCTCGTTTTGAATTTCAGATTGAGCTGCTTCAATACCAGTTAAAGCTTGTTTTTTGCGATCAAGAATGGCTTGCTTTGTCGAATTGCCTTGTTTCACTTTTTGCTCTAAGGCTTGAATATCTTGAGGGTAATTCGGATCTATTTCTGTAAAAACAGTTTCTGCACTTAAAGGAGAAGTATTGTTTTTATTTGTTGTGTTTTGACCTTCTTCAATGTTACTTTCTTGAGTATTGGTCATTGTTTCTTCTGCAATAATGTTTTCTTCAGCTATTTTTTGATTAAGGTCACTTATCTCTGTATTTAGCTGATTCTTAACTTCAGAAAGTAGTTCGATTTTAGTGGGTAGGGTAGGGTCAGGATTTCCTTTTTCAATTTCAGCTTTAAATTGAGATTGCGTACTTTCTACAACAACTAATGCTTGCTGTTTGCGCTCGAGCAAATCTGTTTTCGTTGCTTTTCCATTCGCTATTTCAGTCTCTATTTGCTCAATTTCTTCAAGATAATTGGGATCTAATTTGTTGAATATAATTTCCGAAGTCAGTTCAGCCAATTCTTCTTTTGAGTTGATTTCTTCGGTTTCGTTTGTGGTCGAGTCTCCTGTGTGCTCAACTGTAGTGTTATTGTTTTCACTTGTGTTAAGAGCTATGTCTTCATTCACCTGGTTCAATGCCTCTTCAGTTATATCAATATCATTTTTAAGGGCAAAGGCTTCGTTATCGCTGTTGAGTTTGTCTTGTTGCGCGATCAAATCATTATTTTTCTTTACAATTTCAGAGGAAGAAGTGTTTTCTTTTGCTGTATTTTCACTTTTAAGTATTTCTGCTAAAGCTTCTTTTTGACCATTAAAATCACCTTGAGCATTCAGTTGATCATCGATATACTTGATTTCATTTTTCAAATCAGCATTTTGATTTTCGTATCGACTAATTTCTAATCCTATTTCTTCTTTTTTCCTTTTAGAAGCTGCTTCATAATCTTTATTTAATTGTGCAAGTTTATTTTCTAGAGCTTTCTGATTGGTCTCCAATTGTTTTTGAAGTAGTTTCATTTCTTCCTGAGCTTGAAGATCGGCATTGATTTGAGTTACAAATTCAAAATGAGCATCAAGATTGGTTTCTTCTAGCAGTTCCTCACTCACGAAGTCTTTGTGCTCATTCAATATTGCAATCAATTGGTCATCGTCATTTATAGCAAGTTCTTTTGTAACTTCATAAAGCGATTTGGCCTCTGTTAGTTGTTCTTCCTTTTCCTTAAAATCGGTTTCTAAGTATTTTAAAACGACTTTTGCATTGTCCATTTCGGTTTGATAATGTTTTGCTTTATCTAGTTCTTTTTGTGCCAGTTGTGAATAGCGTTTTGCACGTTGATTCTGGTCACTGATTTTTGCCAATTGCATTAAAGAGTCAGCCTTATTTAATGCATCTTCGATTTTATGGTTTCCTTGATCAAGCGTTGCATTGGCTTTTTCAATCAGTTCTTGTGTTTTAATTTGACGCTCATTCAAATTGCCGTATTTACTTTTTATTAAATCATGAATTTCAACATTTGTAAATGCCGAAAGCCCGATTTTGTCGAATAACTTTCTTTGTTCTCGAACTTGATCTAGCGAGTCAATGTCAAATTGCTGGCTATTGACCTCCATTTTAGATTTTAACTTAATGGCTTCAGCGATAATTTCTCCTTCATTTTCAAAACGTTCATCAAACAAGTTTTTAAAAATAATGACCTCAGCTTGGTCTTTTTGAGACTCAGTTATGGCTTGTTTTAAAGGACGGAATTCCTTTAGATAAGGCAATTCGATAAATTGTCTATGCAATTGTTCCTTTTCACCAACGTTAACGATAAATTCATAACGACCTCCTTTGGGTAAATTGATTAAGTAATCTCCTTTAGGCGATGTGTTGAACTTCCCCATCAATTCACCTGAGTTATTCTTTACAGTAATATTCAATGCTTTCTCTGAAGGATCAATTGTAGAGTTGAATTGTCCCTTTAATATCACCATTTGAATAGGGAAGCGTTCAACACGTACATTGTAAACATGGACATTGTTTCCCTCACTTTCTCTTTGGGAAGCGAAATAAGCATAACGATCAAGTGAGTCTACAATGTACAGAAAATCATTGTCGGGAGAGGAAATGGAAATGTCCATATTCTCGGGAGGACCAAACGAATTGGTTTCAGGATCATAAGGGCTTCTGAAAATATCATAACCTCCCATACTATTGTGACCTTCAGAAGAAAAATACAAGTACTTTCCACTGGGATGCATGTAAGGGAAATCTTCGTTTAAGGATGTATTGACATCTCCAAAAACAGCTTGTGCTTTGGACCAAGTATTATCTGGAAGTCGCGTTCTTACATAAATGTCCTTGTGACTGTTATTATCGCCATAGCTTGAATAATAAATGCGCCTTGAATGAGAAGGAAAGTGAATCAAAGGAACGTGATTGTTTTTTTTGTCTAGTCTGGATTGGAACTCTTCAGTAACAATCAATTCTCCTCCGATGTCTTTTAAATCATAAATTCTAAAAAAACTTTCTTTATTGATTTTAGTTTTATTCAAGACCACGGTTTCGGAGATGTTAGCAATCAGCGACTTTCCATTTCTACACATTTCAATTTGGCGATCTACATTTAACTTTGCAAGCGAACGACTACCCGCTTTTTGTTTGTAGATTTCATAATTCTTTATGGCTTTATCGAATTGAAAATTAAGGTGATATGCTTTTCCTAGGTAGTAAAAGGCTTCGTCATCAACTTTATTACTTTGCTGAATGGAATAATTTAAATACTTGAAAGCGTCTTGTTTTTCTCCTGAATTAAAGAGTAAACAGGTTCCATATCTATAATTGTAATCTGGATTTCTAGGTTCTAATGAAAGTAACCTAAGGTAGAGTGGTGTAGCTTCAATAAACTCTTCACTTTGAAATAAGCTCAATGCTTTTTTCTCAATATCCTCTCTTGTCTCCTGTGCATGCGTATGAATAGCGCCAAACAGGATGAACAATACGAATATTTTTATTTTAAGTGACATTAAGTAGTAATAAGATACGTGTGTTTTAGATACAAGTTACGTCTTTTTTTTAAAAAGACTCATTTTATTTTCATTTCCTTTAATTAAACGTTTGATATTATTATGATGAAGAATCACGACAGCAGAGGAGAGTATGATACTGAATATCAGTAAAGAAGTGTTTTTATTGTCAAAAACAAATTCAACCAATAAAGGAAATGATATAGAGGTAATTATTGCACCAAGGGACACATAGTTAGAGGCGATAAAAACGACAAGGAAAATGGCAATACAGATCAGCGCAGCTTGTGGATGAATCCCTAAAATTACTCCTAAGGAAGTTGCAACTCCTTTCCCACCATTGAATCCCGCAAAAACGGGGAAGATGTGTCCCAAGACAACCAAAACCCCTGAAACTATTTTAAGGTGAATTAAATGGTCATCCGCCCAGGCATAAGTGTTAACGAGGAAGGGAAGGAGCACTGCAAAGGTTCCCTTGAGCACATCCACACTCAGGACTACAATTCCTGCTTTTTTTCCTAAAACTCTAAATGTATTGGTTGCCCCAGCATTTTTACTACCATGCTCTCTAACATCCAAGTGGTACTTTGCCTTTCCCACCCAAACAGCTGTTGGTATGGAGCCCAATAAGTAGGCGGCTATTCCAAATATAATAAATTCCATTCTTTAACTTAGTTAAATACACGCATAAACTGACTTCTGTAAGCTGAGTTTTTAGTGATGTCGTAAACGAATCTTCTCGACTTTTTCTTATCAGATTTAAGCGCTGTGATTTCATCATTGAATTCTTTATCACTAGAAAGAATATTCATTACTCCATCTTTTCTGTTGTCGTAATCGAAGAAGTAAAGATAAGCTCCAGGAATATCAATCATTAATCCAAAGCGGTCCCCTAAATTAGAACGTTGCTCTGCAAAGAATTTTGTAGGCACATATTTCATAACCGGTTCACCATAGATATTTACAATTGCTGCCTGAGCAGTTGATGTTTTCATTCCACGCTGTTGGTCTCCAGACTTAGTGTAAGAAGTCAGTCTTAACCCTGTAATCACAATAGCATCTTGCATTGATCGGGGAACGTTTTTAAATTCTTTCTTTAAAGTATAATCAGATTTTATTTTATCTGCTGTTTTTAGATCTGTCCATTCTACCAATGCTTGTTCAAGTGTTGTTGAATTAAAATCTGCATCAGGTAAACCAGGAACTTCTCTAATTTTCACTGCTACGTTTTCAAATTCTTTTTTATTGAAAGGAATTCGGAATGCCATAGTGATGTTTAAATCTGTTTGTTCATTTTCTTGATTGTAATTCAACACCCCAACAGCTTCTGTTTCTACAGCGCCATAATCCATTCCTAAACTGATTTTACCGTCTCCGTTCATCGAACAAGATTCTGTGTGTAAAGAAATATAGTTTCCTTTTTCAGCCCTGTTGATTAACTTCTCTTGACTAGCAATTTGGAATTCTTTTGCAGCATTGTTGTACTGTAAGAATCCACTTGCAGTCATTACTTCTGGGTCGTTTTCATTTTCGACTGAACTTAAGAAAGTAGGATAAAGGCTCACGCTATCCGTATTAGAAGAATTTCGCCAACGTACTCCAACAGTAATTTGGTTTCCTTCTAGGTCTTTCATGTTTTTACTCACAGGGATCTGAATGTTTTCTGGGTCTATTGCAGTCTCAAATGCCATCCAGTTTCTTTCGAATTTATCACAGTCATGATTAATTTTAGTAGCTCCTTTAAAGAGCATGAATTGATCTGCTGCTCTCAATTGTGTTTCTCCGTAGAAGTCGAATTGATCACTCAATTTAAAAGCTTGTTCTTGATTGACAATACCCTTGGCTACTGTCTGAAACGAGGTGTCAAGTTTGATTTCAGTTAAATGAATCAATTGCTTTTCTCCATCACCGACTCCATATTCATAATCACCAATTGCGGTGTAAGCTCTTCTGGCCGTTATTTGAGCTTCTACATTCTTAATGGTGTGGTATTTCGTAATGTAGTTGGCGACAATTTTAGCATTGGTGAACTTGTCCATTTTAGCATCTTTTCGGATGACTACTTTGGCACTATCTGGGAAAATCCTCGCATCTGCTACTTCTATAAATTCAGTTTCAAAAGCATAAATGGTTTTCTCTTTTAGGTTAAATAACGCTTTTGGAGATCTGAATTGTAATGAGTCTTGTTTCGGGTGAATGCTATAAAAGTTTGGCCCTACAAGGTCCATAGCTCCATCAATGGCTAGGTTATCGTTGGCTTTCTTCTCTAAAGTCAATTCATCATTGTCCATTAACCATGTAAATTGGTCAATCTTACAAACGTATTGGTTAACAGGGAATTCAACTACAGATTCACCAGCGTTAGATTTAAAGACTCCCTTTCTACCCTTAAAGTCAAGGTCACCATTAACGTTTTCTGTTTTGAATGCCAATGCGTTTTCACTTAAATCTCCTTCGGCCTTATACTTATTGGTCAATTGGAAGGAAGAGGTATCTGCATGAACATCCCATCTTGCGAAGTCGAAGTGATGAGATCCCATTTTGGCATCTTTTAATTCCAAGATTCCATTTCCTTTCATCCCTTTAGCTTTCAAAATCGTAGTACCTCTTAGGTTGGCCTCACCATTATAGAAGGAAATTAATTCTTTGTTTGACCTAGCTTTGAGGACTTTTTGCTTCGGCAAGAAGGTGATGAATGCATCTGGTCCATTCGCATCTGGAAATTGAACTCCTGTTTCTTGAGGTTTATTGACGAATGAAGCGACTCCAATTGTAGAGTCAGGTAAAAAAGTGAACAGTTGTTTTGAGGTTGATGAAGAGTTCAAAAAGTCAATTGTTCCTCCTCCTTGTAATCCATTGTTCGAAAGCAATATTTTATTGTTGTATCGCGCTTCAGTTCCATAGAAAGGGTAGCCCTCTTTGGGAACATCCTGTGAGAATCCTAAAGAATAATCTGCCATAACTTTAAGCTCATCTTTCATTTTTGGAAATATACCTGCCGATGTCAACTCTCCTGGAAAACGTAATGCTTTTTCATCAAAAGTGGCTAGACTATCCAGTTGGAAAGGATCAATTTCAAAGTAAAAACGTTCTTTTTCATAAGCCCCAAGGTGTAATTGTTTTTGGTTGTAAAAGACCTTTGATTTTTCTTTAGAGACAAGAATAGGGTATTGATCGAATCCTTTTTTTATTCCAGATCGGTTTGTGGTGTCATCAACTAAAATTTCACCTTTGATTCCTGATATAACAGATTGAGATGGGATAGGTTGCTTGCCATCAGATGCCCTTAGCGGGTTGACCTTAAATAATGCTAATTCAGATTCAAAAATATTGAATTTATTGTCCTCGTAGCTATAGTTTCCGTGGTCAATTTTAATTTCCCATTTTCCACTGTTTACCCATCCAGAGAAATCAATATTTCTATTCTTTTTGATGGTCACTTCGTTTTCATCAGGGAAGATGGTAGTTTGTTTCACCGTTGCAACAGTAATGTAGTCTACGGCATTGGCTTTTAAATCCAAAGAGCTCAAGTCTATTTTTGCAAATTCAGTTATTTTAGCCCTTTCTTGGTTTCGTTTGTTTACTTTTTGTTGTAATTCAGCGTTATTATTCCCTGTATTGTCTAAA
Organism: Brumimicrobium sp.; assembly: GCF_048268645.1. Lineage (NCBI taxonomy): Bacteria > Pseudomonadati > Bacteroidota > Flavobacteriia > Flavobacteriales > Crocinitomicaceae > Brumimicrobium > Brumimicrobium sp. The sequence continues at coordinate 19,636 of NZ_JBLWVE010000023.1, forward strand.
CGAATTGGTGCTAAATTAGAAACAAATGAAATATTATCATAATCACTTTTTCCAGATTTTGATTTTACAAAATGCTCTGTTTTATCATTGATTAGCACGATTCCTCTTTCGGTGTCATAGCTTATGAATCCTAAAGTAGAGAGTTCTAATAATTTTGGCTTGGCTTGCTGTAAGGTACGGTTTAGTGCTGTAGCAGCAGTTCCTTCGGTCATTTGGAATTTGTCATATTTATAGGCGTAATTGTAAAGCGCCGATAATGGGTGCACAGATTCTAGTCCTTGAATACTTTGAAATAATCGCTCATCATAATAATTGAAGGACTCAAACTTAGCGGTCCTCTGTTCTTCAGAAGTCGACCTGTCATATCCAAGTATAAGTTCAGAAGAGTTTTTATTCCATGAAATTTCATCAGTATAGATGTTGAGTTGATGATAAGTATCGATGAATGGAGATTGAGATATAACCGCATTTCCTCTAACGAATTTAATAGATTGTTCTTTTAAATTGTAAGTGATGTTTAGTCCAGTATGACTTATGGAATCATCTAAGCCAATGTATAATGAAAAACGTGCCATAGGGGTAACTAAGCTATTTTCATTGACACGTACTTGATCGGAATAAGAAACGATGAATTTTTTGTCATTTCGATAATAAGTTAATTTGGCTTGTTCATTAGTGTTTCCAATTCCAATAAATTCATTTGCTTCTAAAGAAAACCCACCTTTATAATCAACGTCTTCAACAATGTTTTTAATTTCAAAATTAGCTTGATAAGATTTAAATTGTGGATAAGGAAGTTCACTGTCTTTTCCTATTGCTCCTTTCATTGCACGGTCTAATAATTTACCTTCAATAGGCTCCTTGATATAGGGGGTTGTCAAAGTTACACTGTCTGCAGTAAGGTTGGTAGATCTAAATGAAATGTTGTATGATCTAAGTGTTGCATGTGTTTCTTCTTGTGGTAAACCTACTTTCTCCCATGTATAGGTCCCACCGTTTCCTTCCCATCTCTCTCTTGTAAGGTCAGCAATTCCATTGGTGTTGATGATTTTTATCGAATCCGAAAATGGGTTTTGCCTTTTATCACTTCCACGATTTATGGTTTTACAGATTAATGTCACATTCTTAAATTGAATGTAAGGTGTTTTGTCGTTGATGAATTTAAAGTCTTCTCCTTTACAAATCCACTGATAGTTTGGGTCATCAGCAATTATCTCCTTGTGCAAAAAGTTTCCTGAGACCTGCAAGAACTCTTGAATTCTACGAGGGTTTCTGTTTTTGATTAATCCATCAGTAATCTCATGCCATGTGTCTATTTCTTCATCACTTTTTTTGAGGGTAATCAAAGAATAAAATGAAGTAACGTAGTTATAGGTGTGAGGATAAGCCGAATGTCTTTTGTCCAACAATATATTCACGGTCTTAGCCATCTGTTGGAAACGATCTTCAGGGAAGGCTGTTCCTTCTAGGAGTATTGGGCGCAACTCTAGGTCAATAAATGCAGTGACTTCTTTCGAGCCAGAAGAGGCTAAAAGTCGTGAGTAATCTGCAACAAACTGTTCGCGGTCTATGGTAAATTCCCCATCTTGGCTAAATGCATAGTTGAAGGACAATAAGGTCACGATAAAGTAGAGTACGCTAATGTTTTTCATAATTATATTTTTTTTATCAACTTGAGGACCGCCCATTTCTCTTTGGTGAATATCTCAATAACATCAAATCCACAGTTTTTGGCTGCTTCTGTAAGTGTTTGAATATCCGTTTCAAAAAATCCACTCAACAATAACAAACCATTGTCTTTGATGAGATTGGAGTAGCCCTCCATATGTCTAAGTAAAACGTTTTTATTAATATTAGCTATAATAACGTCATAATTGTGCTTTGGTACAACTTCTAAATCACCTTTAACAATTTTAAAGTTTTTGGTTCCGTTACGTTCACAGTTTTCAATTGCATTTTCGACAGCACCTTCTTCGATATCCGTTCCAAAAACTTCTGAAGCCCCTAGTTGAGCAGCTAAAATTCCTAAAACGCCTGTTCCTGTACCGACATCTAATACATTTTTTCCTTTAAAGTCAATATCCAATAAAGCTTGACTTAATAAAAATGTAGTTTGGTGGTGACCTGTTCCAAATGACATCTGAGGTTGAATCTCTATGCTTAAATCAAAAGTATCATCGATAGGATGAAAGGGAGCGCGGATCATTAATGACTTGCCAACTAAGACCGGTTCATAATCAGATTCCCATACGGCATTCCAGTTTTGTGATGGAATCAGGGTCTGCTCATACGCTATATTTACTTCATTACCCGTATAAGTTGCAATTAGTTTCTTTAAGCGCTCTTCCATGAAGTTCTCTTCACTAATATAAGCTTGTAGCTTTTGGTCTTCTTCCGTAAAACTATCGAAGTCAATATTAGCCAGTTCTTGTGTTATGATTTCTGTCCAAGGATGCTTTGGCGATATGTCGAAACTTATTTGAATATAATTCATAAATTATTGATATGTTGAAATAATAGACATAAAGTCTTCTGGTTTTAGCGATGCCCCTCCAATCAGTCCTCCATCGATATCAGATTGTGTTAAAAGTTCTTGTGCATTTGAAGGTTTACAACTACCACCATAAAGAATAGAAGTTGTTTCAGCAACAGAGTTTCCATAAACATCAGCAATGGCAGCACGGATACTAATATGCATAGCATTGGCTTGATCTGGGCTAGCTGTTTTTCCTGTTCCAATGGCCCAAATAGGTTCGTAGGCAATAATCACTTTTCTAAAATCCTCTTCTGGTAGGTGAAATAAGGCGCTTTTCAATTGATTAATTACGATTTGTTCGTAATCTTCTGATTCGCGTTGTTCTAAACTTTCCCCACAACAAAAAAAGACTGTTAATTGCTCAGCTATTGCCGTGTTTACCTTTGCTTTTAAAAAGTCGTTTGTTTCATTAAACAATTGTCTTCTTTCAGAATGTCCAATTAAAATCGCTTGTGTCCCCATATGTGCAAGTTGATGCATGCTGATTTCTCCTGTATATGCACCGTTCTTTTCGGGATGTCCGTTTTGTGCTCCAATCTGAACATGTTTACTGTTGTCAATGGCCTCTTTTAAATAAATGAAGGGGATAAAATGATAAACATCACATCCGAAATTACCTTCTGATAAAGCTTCGTCTATGGAAGCATTTAGCTTTTCAGCCTCATCAAGTAATAAATTCATTTTCCAGTTACCTGCAACAATTTTTTTTCTCATTTCTTAATCGACTTTAATACTGTTTTTAATTAACCATTCCCAAGATGGAGTAGAGCGGAAAGGGAACTTTCCGTTAACCACACCTTTTTTCAATACCATTAATGTTGGATTTGAACGGGTGATTGCTTTAATTTCAATTTCATCATTTTGAACCGTTGGAACAATTAATCCTGTTTCTTCCCTAAAGGCTATAACATCCTCTTTTGATGCTGTTGAAATCATAATTACAGGAATGTTGTGTTCTTTGGCGTTCTCATTGATTTCTTTCAAACGTGAAATTCGGCTAAAATTACCTTTTGATAAATCACGACTGAATATCAATAGTATTTGCTCTTGTGCTAGAATAAAATCCTTTAGATTAATGTCGGTTAAAGATTCGTCTAAACGCAGGATTGTATCGCCGATAGCGTAAATTGAAGTGTCAATATCTGGCAAATAGAAATCTTGGAGTGACATTGGATATCTGTCTCCAGTGTTCTTATCAATGACATCAATGTATTGGGCCTGATTATTTTCTAGAATTTCAGCAATAGGAGCAAACTCCTTTTCAACTGTGGTTAATCCATCTACACTTATTCCTGGTTCAAACTGTTGAATAGAATGTAGAATTTGTGGTACAATGGTGATGGTTTCTCTTTTAGAAAACTTCCAATTCTCAGTGTCTCCCCAAATGGCTTTTGTGCTCTCATTTAAATCGGTTAATAAGGTGTCTTGACCTGTAGTGTTGTGAGTATAAACCATCAAGTTTTCATATTGTCCCTCTCTACCGTCAGACATGCGTTCAATTAAGTTGCTTCCAACATGATAAGGGCGATAATCGCGAAGCGGCAAGTACATTAATACATAGGTGACAAAGATAGAACAGATAATGGTCAGCATTAATATCATTCCCCAATCATTTCCAAGGATACGACCACCCGTTCTTCTGATCCATAAAGCCAAAAGTAAGGATGCTAATCCAAATAAAATTGGAAAACTCCATGTGAAAATATAGGAGAAGAAACTGATAAATACTAATCCTAATGTGATCATTACGATGTTTTCACGTCCATTGTTATTGGAGATTCTTCTTCTTGAAATAAAGATGATTACCACTAAATAAAGGAGTACAATGTCTTTCCAAAAACTCTCTGCAGGAGTCAAAGACCTTCCAATTGAACCTTTCATGGCGTCTCCAAAGCATCCACAATCATCAACACATTGAGGTTTTTTAACTTCACGAATGGTAACAAAATCAGCATTTTGCTCTAGGATAGTAATATTTTCATTTTCTTGAGCTTGTGGTATCTTTGCCATAGCAGCAGATGAATCAATTGCATAGGTGTCAACATCCGTAAATGTAGTGTGTGGATCACATTCTTTGGTATGCCACGTTAAAAAGGTGAAAAAGAGCATCATGACTAACATCAGCCAAGATGAAGCCCTCATTTTTGCGCCTAACAATACCAATGCACCTAATACAATCTCGAAAATACAAATCAAAACACTGAGCAATAAAGCATGCTCGATGAAAAACTCAAGGGAGAATGTTTCCCAATTAAACCATTCTTTAATTCGGTAAGCCAGTGCACCATCTTCAAAATACTCTTCCAATTTGTAGGCAAACCCTTTGGGGTCATTGGCTTTTATTAATCCAGAAACGATGAACAAACCTCCTACTAAAACACGGGCGACATAAGCAAATAACAGCCAACCTTCTAACAAGAAAGCAGCAACCAAAGTAGCAACCATGATTCCGTAACCCAGAACTTTGAAAATTAAAGAGCTTTCCTCAAAGGAGGGATGATAGCCCATGACTAAAAAACTCAACCCTAGTAAATTAAGGGCTATCACTATGATATTTAAGATAAGTGACTTTCCAGAAAGTGAATATTTAGTGTTATTAAGCATTTCCTTCGTTTTTAAATGTTAAATGAATTAGCGCAAATACCGCGTAGTTTAGCATGTCGTAGTAGTTGGCATCTATACCTTCACTGATGATTGTTTTACCTTTGTTGTCCTCAATTTGTTTAACACGAAGCAATTTCATTAAAATTAAATCTGTTAATGAACTGACGCGCATGTCTCGCCATGCTTCACCATAATCATGGTTTTTGTTTTTCATTAATGTGAGGGCCACTTCAGAGTATTTGTTATATAGTTGACCTGCCTTTTCAGGTGAAATTTCTAAAGGGAGGTTTTCGCCTTCCTCGATTTGAATAACAGCCATTATGCAGTAGTTAATTATTCCTATAAATTCGCCCTCTATATCCTCTCCAACTTTGTTCTCTCCTGTTTCTTGAATGGTCCGGATTCGTTGAGCTTTTATAAATATTTGGTCGGTTAAAGAGCTCGTTCTTAGGATTCTCCAAGCGGTCCCATAGTCTTGAGTTTTCTTTTCAAATATTTCGCGACATTTGGAAATAACTTTTGTATATTGTTCGACAGTTTCAGACATTTTTAAAGTAAAAAGTATTTATAGTGGGGAAAGATAATAAATATGACTTAATTAAAGGGTTTAAGTCACAGGATAAATTACTTAATCTTAATTCACCACTTGTGATGGGGATATTAAATGTTACCCCAGATTCTTTTTTTCAAAACAGTAGGAATAGAGATGTCGAAAAGGCTATGAAGTGGGTTAAAGAAATCATTGCAGCTGGTGTTGATATCATAGATGTAGGAGGAGTATCAACCCGACCAAATGCTGACCTGCTTTCTACTGAAGAAGAGTTGAAGCGTGTTATTCCTGTGATTAGAGAAATTAACTGCCGTTATCCAGATGTTTTGGTGAGTGTTGACACCTTTCGCTCAACGGTTGCTCGTGAGGCTGTTCTTGCAGGAGCCCACATTGTGAATGATGTTTACGGTGGAAGATTTGATGAGCAAATGTTTGATACGGTAGCAGAATTAGATGTCCCTTATATTTTAATGCATAGCCGTGGTGATGCTGGAAATATGCAAACCCTCTGTGAGTATAATGATGTGGTCATGGAAACGTGTAAAGAATTGAGTCATTCAGTGATGGGGTTGAGAAAAAAAGGGGTAAAAGATATTATTATAGATCCAGGTTTTGGATTTGCAAAGGATTTAGAGCAAAATTACGAATTGTTTGAAAATCTTGATTTTTTAAAATCGCTTGAGTGCCCAATATTGGTTGGAGTTTCGCGCAAGTCAATGATATATAAGTTGCTGGGTGTAGGACCGAAAGAAGCTTTGAATGGAACAACTGTTCTCAATACATTGGCATTCATAAAAAACGCATCAATAATTCGTGTGCATGATGTAAAGGAAGCGGTAGAAATGAAACAAATAATTACAGCCCTAAAAAAATAATGATGGATTTAAAGAAAAGTTTATACGAAATACTTTTTGGAGCAATTCAGGAAGGGTTGATATTGGTTGATAAAGATGGTGTAATTGTTGAAGCCAATAAAACCGGAGCTTTGATGTTTGGATATGATAAGGCTGATTTGATAGGTCAGCGGATAGAAGTTCTCGTTCCAATGAGGGCGAGAGGAGGGCATAAAAATCATCGAGATAATTATAGTAAGCGTCCAACAAGCAGACCCATGGGGTCGTCTTTAAAACTTGATGGGGTGCGCAAAGATGGAAGTGAATTTCCTGTTCAAGTGAGTTTAAATCCATTTGTAAGCGCTGGAGGAGAAAGTTATGTTGTGGCCTTGGTGTCTGATGTGACCGAGCGTAGAGAAAGTGAATTGAAACTCCAGAAGCTACGAGAGTCACTGGAGCAAAAAGTTAAGGAACGAACTGAAGAATTGAGAGAGAGTGAGCGGTTGTACAAGTCCATTGCACGTAATTTCCCTAGTGGAGTAATCAGTATTTTCGATAAAACCTATAAATATCTTTTTGCAGAAGGACAAGGGTTGTATGAGCTAGGAATTGAAACTTCAGATCTTATAGGGTTGGATTATCTGAGTAGAATAGATCCTCGTGCAAGAACCTTGGTGAAAGAAGAATTGGATAAAGTTTTTAAGGGTGAACCGAAAAGCTTCGAGGTGGTTGTGGAAGATAGAATATACGCAATCAATGCTGTTCCATTGTCGGATGAAAGCAGGGAAGTGAATAAGATACTGGTTGTTGAGCGTAACGTAACCTCTGAAAAACAAGTCGCTAAGAAATTAGAAGAAACACTTCATAAAGAACGAGAGTTAACAGAAATGAAGTCAAGATTTGTCTCAATGGCTTCGCATGAATTTCGAACGCCACTTTCTACAATTAATTCTTCGGCAAGTTTGATCCATAAATATCATGAAAGGCAAGAGTTCGAAAAGATTGTAAAGCATGTAGATAGAATTAAAAGTTCTGTTCGTAATCTGACTTCTATCTTAAATGACTTTTTATCATTTGAGAAGTTGGAGTCAGGTAATGTGAGTGTTAATTCAGAACTGTGTTGTGTGCCGACACTATTACATGAAGCTTTTGATGAAATGACCAGCATAATAAAACCAAAACAGTTTATTCGTTATGAGGGGCCAGAAAAATTGACCATTAAAACAGATGGAAAGCTTTTGAAAAATACAATGTTAAATATGTTGTCGAATGCTATAAAGTACTCTAGAGAGGATGGTGAAATAATTGTGACCTTAGAAGACTTGTATAAAGGGGTGAGAATATCAGTTCAAGATTTTGGGGTGGGGATTCCTCAAAAAGATCAGAAAAATCTGTTCTCTAGGTTTTTTAGGGCAGGTAATGTTATTAACATTGAAGGAACTGGATTAGGGTTAAATATTGTAGTGAGGTACCTGGAATTATTGAAAGGAAAGATTTCATTTGAGTCAAAAGAAGGGGAGGGAACGATATTTTTTATTACTTTGCCGAAAGAAAATTTGTAATCATAAATTTAACCATGACGAAGATTGTTTTAATAGAGGACAATAATGAAATGCGAGAAAATATCGAAGAGATATTAGAGCTAGCAGATTATCAAGTGTTGTCAGCTGAAAATGGTAAAGTAGGAGTAGAACTTGTTAAAAAAGAATTACCAGATATTATTGTCTGTGATATTATGATGCCGGAACTTGACGGTTATGGAGTGCTTTATTATTTAAGTAAAATTCCAGAAACTCGTGGAATACCTTTTATTTTCCTTTCAGCAAAAACAGAACGTCAAGATCTTCGTAAAGGGATGAATTTAGGAGCTGATGATTATGTTACTAAGCCCTTTGAGGAAATAGAACTCTTAGAAGCCATCGAATCTAGATTGAAAAAACGACAACGTTTTGAAGCGGTTATGGAGTCTAACGATAAGTGGAAGGGGTTTCAAGATGCTGTTTGCGATTTAACAGGGTTAGATGGTCTCAAAGATAGTGCTCAAGTTAAAACAATCGGAAGAAGAGAAGGGGTTTATTCTGAAGGAGATACCCCAAAGTGGTTGTATTATGTAAAAGAAGGCCATGTTAGGAGTTTTAAGGTGACACAGGACGATAAGGAGTTAGTGACTGGACTTTATGGGCCTGGAGATTTCTTTGGATATATCGATCTTTTGTCCAGTGAGTGTTATAAGGACTATGCTGTTGCTATTGAGGGGGCTAAACTTGCTTTAATTAATAAAGAAGATTTTGAGCAATTGGTGCTGTCGAATAAAGATGTTTCGATAAATTTCATTAAGCTTTTAGCGGGCGATATTTTAGAAAAAGAAAATGAACTGGTTAGTCTTGCATACAATACAGTGCGTAAACGAGTTGCCAATGCTTTATCTAAGTTATACCTTAAATATAAAGAGGAGTTGGCAGAGCGTGTAGAGGTTACTGTAACAAGAGATGAGTTGGCCAGTATGGTGGGTACCGCCACAGAATCAGTGATTCGTATTTTGAGTGAGTTTAAAAAGGATGGATATATCAAAACAAAGGGATCACTAATTACTATAATAGACTATCCTTCTTTACGGGATTATCGTTATTGATTTTATGATTTGGTAATTTCTATTTTATACCTTATATATAGACGAGACTTTTTTATCGACCTTACAGAGCTTGTTTTTATTTGAAAAACTTTCATTTTTTTTCATCATGTAACAAATAGGT
>NZ_JBLWVE010000024.1:0-22338 GCF_048268645.1 Brumimicrobium sp.
GCTGTCGTAAAAGCAATTAAAGAAAATGACAGGGAAAGTAGAAAAGAAAATTTGTTGGAAACTTTTAAACGCAATGGCAGCAAAAATTCCAATGTGAAGTATAATCAATTCTGGCGACAAGACAATAAACCAATCGAATTATGGAGTAATTTTGTAATTTCTCAAAAAATCAGATATATCCATAATAATCCTGTAGAGCAAGGGCTTGTTTTTAGACCAGAAGATTATCCATACAGCAGCGCAGTAGACTATAGTGGTGAGAAAGGTGTTTTAAATGGAGTTGTGGTTGTTGGATTGTAAAATATTTGTATTTTTAAACAAGGTAATAGTTAGGATTCAGACTACCACGAGATGAAATCTCGCGGTAGCGGGCCATAATACCTACCTGATGCTATCTCGAGATTCCACGTGGTAAAGTTTGAAAAATCCAACCCCACTAGCTAAAATGTAGAAGTAGCTTGAATTAGTTTTCAATAAAAGATATGAAAAGAGAAAGCCGATGTAATCAAATTACATCGGCTTTTATATTTGTTTTATTTTTCCACGTTATTGATACTACCGCAAGAAGAGCGGCTGAGGTGCTCGAAGGCACCGATAAAACTATAACCTCTCAATAACTCCTGCTGCTCCTTGACCTGTACCAACACACATCGTCACAACACCGTATCTTTCGTTACGTTTTTTCAACTCATTCATGATTTGAACCGTTAACTTTGCTCCAGTACATCCAAGTGGGTGACCCAAAGAAATTGCACCACCGTTTACGTTTACGATGTCTGGATTCAATCCAACTTCGCGAATGACCGCCAATGATTGAGATGCAAATGCTTCGTTCAATTCAAATAAGTTAATGTCATTTAATTTTAATCCTGCAGATTGAATTGCCGCTGGAATAGCATCAACTGGTCCAATCCCCATAATTCTAGGCTCAACCCCTACAACATTGTAAGAAGCTAATCTTGCCACTGGTTCCAAACCAAGTTCTTTAACCATTTTCTCAGACATTACTAAAGTAAATGCTGCTCCATCACTTGTTTGTGAAGAGTTACCAGCAGTTACAGAACCACCTGCAGCAAATACTGGGCGTAATCTTGACAATGCCTCAAATGAAGATCCTTTACGTGGTCCTTCATCTGTATCAACGATATATTTGTTGGTTTTTCTTTTTTCGTTTTCATCTAAGTAAATATGCTCTACTTCGATAGGAACAATATCATCATTGAATCGTCCTTCTGCGATGGCTTTTAAAGCACGGTTATGAGATTCTAAAGCGAATTTATCCTGGTCTTCACGAGAAACATTGAATTGCTTTGCAACAGCTTCTGCAGTGAGTCCCATTCCCCAATACCAAGTTGGATGTTCTTTTCCTACTTTTGGATTTGGAACAATTCTCCATCCTCCCATTGGAATAGCCGACATGGATTCAACACCACCTGCGATGATACAATCTGCCATTCCGTTGTTGATTTTTGCCGTTGCCAATGCAATCGTTTCCAATCCTGAAGCACAATAACGGTTTACAGTCATCCCCGGAACTTTATCTGTGTCTAATCCCATTAATGAAATTAAACGTCCAACATTTAGTCCTTGTTCTGCTTCTGGATTAGCGTTACCCACGATAACGTCATCGATGCGTTTTGGATCTAAATTCGGAACATCCTCCATGATGCGCTTGATTACATTCGCTGCTAAATCATCTGGACGATAAAAACGGAAACCACCACGACCAGATTTTGCAACTGCTGTACGGTATCCTGTAACTATGTATGCGTTTTTATTTGTCATTTTTCTTAAGATTTTTAGACACTAGATTTTAGACATCAGACTTTAGACGAGGGTCCAAAATCTAATGTTAAAATCTGTATCTATGATTGTTTTTATATTCATTTATTTTTTGAGTAAAAAGCTTTTTTTGAATCCAATAATCATTCTTTGTAATTCATTTATATCCTTAATTAACTTTTCTATTTCTAAGTTATATAAATCATTTACGAGAATTAACTGTGTTTCCAATTCGTAGGAAGATGAAAGACTTATATTTAAAAAGTTAGTAAAATCTTTTATAGTTCCCCTACCTGAGCCTTCCTCAATGTTAGAAGGAATCGAAACAGAACAACGTTGAATTTGTGAAGTAAGACCAAATTTTTCTTCATTGGGTAATTCTTTAGAAACAGCATAAGTTGCTTTCACAATCTTCATCCCATTCTTCCAAATATTCAACTCCCTAAAATTATGATGTCCATTTCTCATTTTTTTAATTGTTTAATTTCTACTTCCCTAAACCCCAGTCTAACCTCTCCTTAATTCCTCAAAACTCTTCCTTTCTTCACCATACTCTCCAAACGCTCTAATGTTTTACGTTCAGCACATAGTTCTAAGAAAGCCTTACGCTCTAGATCGAGTAGATACTGTTCAGAAACTTGAACACGTTCTGAGATATCTCCACCACAAAGTACGTATCCTAATTTTTCAGAAATCACTTTATCGTGTTCCGACATGTAGTTTCCTGACATCATAGAATGCGCTCCAACATAAACGATTCCCAATCCTTCTTGACCAGAGATAGTGATGTTTTTCTCTCTTGGAGGAGCCGTATATCCTTTGTTTGACAATTCTAAACATGCAGCTTTTGCTCTTGTCAATTGACGTTCGCGACTCACTACAACTTCGTCTGTTCCCTTGCGTAAATAACCTAAATCAAATGCTTCGTATGCAGATGTTGCTACTTTTGCTTGACCAATGGTTAAGAAACGTTCTCTTAGGGCATTGATTCTGATGTCTCCTTCTTTTAATTCATCTGAAAAACGTTTAGCGAACTCTTTTGAACCTCCTCCACCAGGGATAAGACCAACTCCGAATTCAACCAATCCGATGTAAGTTTCAGCATGGGCTACAACTTTATCGGCGTGCATTGATAATTCACAACCACCACCAAGTGCTAAGTTATGCGGAGCAACAATAACAGGAGTACTAGCATAACGTACACGCATCATTGTATCTTGGAAAGACTTCACTGCAAAGTTCAATTCATCAAAATCTTGTTCAGCGGCCATCATGAAAATCATTCCCACGTTTGCACCAGCGCTAAAGTTTTGACCGGTATTAGAAATCACTAATCCTTTGTATTCTGTTTCAGCTAAATCTAGTGCTTTGTTGATTCCAGCAATTACACCACCACCAATGGTATTCATTTTTGTGTGGAATTCTAAGTTGAGGATGCCATCTCCTAAGTCAACAATTGTAGTGTCTGAGTTTTTCCAAACTGTATTGTCATCGCGTAATGCATCTAACATTACTAAATCTTCAGTTCCTGGAATAACTTTGTATGACTTGCTGGAAAGGTCATAGTATAATTTTTGACCATTTTCTTTCTTGTAGAAGCTTGTTGCGCCACTAGCTTTCATGTCATGGATCCACTGAGCAGCTTTCTTTCCTTGCTTTTCAATTAACTCCAATCCTTTTTCAAATCCTAAAATGTCCCATGTTTCGAATGGACCTAATGACCAACCGAATCCTGCCTTAATTGCATCGTCAATTTTGAATAAGTCGTCTGCAATTTCAGGAACTCGATTTGTTGCGTAAGCGAACAATCCACCAAACATCATTTTGTAGAATTCAGCAGCTTTATCTTGCCCTTGAATCAACATTGCTGTTCTTTTCTCTAGATCATCAATAGGCTTAGCCATATCTAAAGTCGGGAATTTTACTCGTTTTTGCGCTTTGTATTCTAAAGTTTCTAAATCCAAAGAAAGAATTTGTGTTTTACCATTCTCATCTTTTGTTTTCTTGTAGAATCCTTGTCCAGTTTTTGAACCAAGCCACTTATTGTCCACCATTTTACTGATGAAATCTGGCAAAGCAAATAATTTATTTTCTTCGTCATCAGGACAATTGTCTTTTACACCGTTGGAAACTAACACCAAAGTATCCAATCCAACAACATCAGCTGTTCTGAATGTCGCCGATTTTTGACGACCTAATACCGTTCCCGTTAATTTATCAACTTCCTCAACAGTTAAGCCTAAATCTTTAATGCTGTGGAAAAGCGACATAATTGAGTAAACTCCAACTCTGTTGGCAATAAATGCTGGAGTATCCTTAGCCAAAACAGTTTTTTTACCTAAGAATTTACTACCATATTCCATGAAGAAATCGACAATGGCTGGGTCAGTATCTTTTGTAGGAATAATTTCCAATAACTGTAAATAACGCGGTGGGTTAAAGAAGTGCGTTCCACAGAAATGTTTTTTGAAATCATCAGAACGACCGTCCAACATCATGTTGATTGGAATTCCAGAAGTATTTGACGTAATCAAGGTTCCTGGTTTTCTATATTTCTCAACATTTTCGAAAACTGTTTTCTTAATGTCTAAACGTTCAATAACAACTTCAATGATCCAATCAACATCGCTGATTTTTTTCATGTCATCTTCCATATTTCCTGTTGTAATTCGACTGGCGAATTCTTTCTTGTAAATAGGAGATGGGCTCATTTTTAGAGCTGCTGCTAATGCACCGTCTACAATTCTATTGCGGACTACTTTGTCCGTCAGTTTTAATCCTTTTTTCTCTTCTTTTTCGTCGAGTTCTCTTGGTACAATATCCAAAAGTAGGACCTCTACACCAATATTGGCAAAGTGACATGCAATCTGTGATCCCATAACACCAGAACCCAAAACGGCTACCTTATTTATTTTTCTTTCCATTTAATTGAGGTTTAATTTATAATATGAATAGATTTTAATTCGTCTTCTACATGGTCATCTACAATCTCCATAACTTCAAAGAAGGCTTCAAGACTTTTAGGAGGGATAGACTGCAGTAGTTTTTCGTTAAACTCAACCACTACTTTTTTAACCTCTCGTCTTAAAGCCAAGCCTTGTTCTGTTAAAAAGATAAGTACTTTTCTTTTGTCATCCCTGTCTACTTCTCGGTAGATATACCCTTTGGTTTCCATAGTTTTTAGGGTGCGCGATAAACTGGTCGGTTCCATTCCCATTCTAGGGCCCAATTGTGTACTGGGGGTTCCTTCTTTATCAACAATCAATAAAATAAAACCAATTGACATTGTAAGACCGTGCGCTTTGGCCTTTTGATTGTACATGCGCGAGATTTTATGCCAAGCATGTCGTAGATAAAAATCTACGTAATTATCTTTTTGTGAATGATCCATGGCTGTTAAAAGTACAAAATATTATTAAGCATGCACAATAAATTGCCTTAAAAAATTGAATCAAATTCAATTGATATTCCTGTAGGCTTTTCTGGCTTCGGTTACGAAGAGACTCCCAGGGTAGTCGCGCATGATTTTAAAGTAGTATTCAGCGGCCTTTTTGTTGTCAAAAAGATGGTTTTCATATATTTGAGCAATCTGATATAAGGCATCATCGGCTAAAATATCGTCACCGTGCTCATCTACTATTTCTTGGAGAAACTCAATTGCTGTTTCCCATTTTCCTTGATTCTGAAATGCTTCTGCTTTTCGCATTAAAATGTCATCCTTTAATTTATGGTCAGGGAAAATATCGGTAATTGAATCATATAGCTTGAAGGCTTCATCGTACTTATGTTGTTCTAACCATAAATCTGCTTTGGCAAATTGTCGCATGGCAACGTAGTTTGAATCGAGTCCTAGGTTGTCTGTAATTAAAATGGATAAGTTCATTGCGTCATTGGCGATCAATCGGGTAGTGGCTTCTTTTAAAACATCGAGTTGCGATTGAGCAAATAAAAAATCTCCATCATAATAAAAGATACGCGCGTTTTTGAACTTGGCTTCTTGTCCAATGGGTTCGTATTTGAATTTCTTCTCCACTTGCATATAAAGCAGTGAGGCGTCCCAAACCTTGTTTTGTAAAACCATAATGTCGGCCAGCAGAATTTTTATTTTAGCGTCTTCTAAATCTGTATATTTTGGAAAAGCTAAAGCATCTTCTAGTGTTTTAATGGCTTCCTCTGGTGCATTGCCATAATACGCTTGAATGTATGCTAATTCTCTTATGATGGGCAGGGCTTTCCCATTCTTAGGCATACGCTCTAAGGCATTTTTGTATTCAACAACAGTTTCGTTGATTTGCTCTTTAGAATAATTCCTAAGGGTTGTTATTTCTTTAAAACGTGTATTCAACAACAGCTGTTCGGCCGCATAATAGTAAGGTTTTGTTTCCCCCAAGTCTATGATGTATTTGAAAGCACTTCTGGCCGTGGAAAAGTCACTGTTTTGTACTGCTTGGTTCCCAATTTTATAAACTTCTCGTCCATCGTTTGTAGAGCGTTTGTCTAGTCCTTTTGAATGGACTAAAGCAGCGGGGAAGTTTCGGCGTTGAACCAAAGCCCATATTAACAATTCAGAGTACACCAAATCATTTGGATTTTTTTGAATTTTCCGAATCAATTCATTTTGGAATAGCGTAAACCTTTCGTTTTCTTCTTCTTCAAAGTCGATCATTCTTGGGATAATCAATTTGAGTGAAGAAATCATTCCGGGGTTATAATCTAAGAGGTTAATGTACTCTTTGATCATTTTTTCGGTTTCGTTTAGTGCACCATATACTTCTGCATATTGAATATTCAAGGGGTAAGTTCCTTTCAGTAATTGTTCTCCTTTTTGTAAGGTTTGCAATGCCAGTTGGTGCTTGCCTTGATTTGAAAAGACCTTTTGTAAGTCAATAATTGTCCTTGGGTTTGGAGCCAAGTGATCAATTAAATCTAAGTAAACTTTATCTGCTTTTTTTTGATTGTTTTGGCGTTCGTATTCCTCTCCAATCGCAACTTGGTATTGTACCATGTGAGGATAAATCGAAGCTTGCCTTTCAATGAGCTTTAAGACTTCCTTGTCGTTTTCTTTTTCCTTTAAACAAGATAAATAACGGTTAAAAATAAACTCACTTGGATTCTGCTCATAAACTTTTTCAAAATAGGGTAATGCTTTGTCACAATCACCTTCATTGAAATAATAATTCGCCAATTGTTCATCTGTGTTTTGTCCAAAGGCAAAAACAATTGAAAGGATAAAAACGATATTTAAAAAAACTTTAGTCATTTGCACTTCTGGCTAAAGAATCTCCTAGGTTTTTAATTACAGGATGTAAAGAATCAAATAACTTATAGTATTCATCTGTTGTTTCTCTATAATACGACCAAACTTCTTTAATTTCATCTACTTTATTTCTTTCGTAGTTGATATAGTCTTGGTACTTATCTCTGTCATTAACGCCTTTTTCGATGTCGTGTTTTAGGTCTTTTAGTTTCTCTTGTACTTCTGGAATCGCATGTTTAACTTTTGCAATATTGCCTGAATTTCTAGACAATACCTTACGAACTTCTTTGTATGAATTCATTTTATCAGCAAGTACATAGTCGATGGTATCTGGCATGTAATTTTCCTTTACATGAGCAATAGTTTCTCTTACCGTCATCACGATATCTGTTGTAATCATCCTTGTAGTATCAAAAACCATTAGACTTAAACTGTCAAGGGTTTTCTCCATTGTTTCGATTTCAGCAATCTGACTTTTCTTTTCAGCATTACTACAGCTTGCGATTGAAACACCTAATGCGAGTACAATAAAAAAATTTAATTTCATGTGATACTTTTTTTGTTAGCCAAACTTACGAAAAAACATAGCTATTGACAAGTGCTCATCAGCCTGCTTAATCTTTGTTTAGTTTTGGTTTATAATTTACTTTTTCTGAACTGCTTTACTAATCCTCATTGATCAAATTCTGCAGAACAATGAACAGTGAAGATAGTTGAATAAAGATAAGATTTCCTGCCATACAATCAATAGTGAAGTCGTTATAATAAAAAAAGCTGCTCTGAAGAACAGAACAGCTTTTAAGTAGTGTTGCAAAACTAATGTTTATAGTTTTCTTGCGACTTCTTTTTCTTCGTAAGCTTCGATGATATCACCTACTTTAATGTCGTTGAATTTTTCTATGTTCAATCCACATTCGTAGTTGTTTTTCACTTCCTTAACGTCATCTTTGAATCGTTTCAATGATCCAAGTTTACCGTCATGGATAACAATACCATCTCTAATCAGACGAATTTTCGAATTACGTTGGATATAACCAGAAGTTACAAAACAACCTGCAATTGTTCCTACTTTCGTAATGTCGAATGTTTCTCTTACATCTGCTGTACCTACGATTTCTTCTTTAATGTCTGGAGATAACATTCCTTCCATTGCAGATTTCAATTCTTCAATTGCTTTGTAGATTACAGAGTAAAGACGGATATCGATTTGCTCATCATCTGCTAATTTTTTAGCAGTTACTGTTGGTCTCACTTGGAATCCAATAATAATGGCATCAGAAGCAGAAGCTAAGTTAACGTCAGCTTCAGTAATAGCACCTACTGCCTTGTGAACAATATTTACTTGAATTTCTTCAGTCGACAGTTTCAATAAGGAGTCAGATAATGCTTCAATAGAACCATCCATGTCTCCTTTCACGATAATGTTCAACTCTTTAAAGTCACCAATCGCTAAACGACGACCAATTTCATCCAGAGTAATGTGTTTTTGCGTACGTAAACCTTGTTCTCTATAAAGTTGATCTCTACGGGTAGCAATATTTCTTGCTTCACGTTCATCATTCATTACATAGAATTTATCCCCTGCGTTTGGAGCACCATTAATACCAATAATTGAAACTGGAGATGATGGTGGAACGGCCTCAAGGTTCTTTCCTTTTTCGTTCAACATTGCTCGCACTCTTCCGGTATGTTTACCCGCTAAGATAATGTCTCCAACTTTTAAAGTACCTGCTTCAACAAGCATGTTGGTTACATAACCTTTTCCTTTATCCAAAGAAGATTCCAATACAGTACCAATGGCATTCTTATTTGGATTTGCTTTCAATTCTAGCATGTCGGCTTCTAAAATTACTTTTTCCAGTAATTCGTCGATGTTTTTACCGTGTTTTGCAGAAATTTCTTGCGCTTGGTATTTACCTCCCCATTCTTCAATAAGAATGTTCATTTGAGAAAGTTGTTCTTTAATTTTGTCTGGATTTGCTCCTGGCTTATCAATCTTGTTGATTGCAAATACCATAGGAACACCCGCAGCTTGAGCGTGAGAGATAGCCTCTTTTGTTTGGGGCATCACATCATCATCCGCAGCTACAATAATAATTGCAACGTCAGTTACTTGCGCTCCACGTGCTCTCATTGCAGTAAAGGCTTCGTGACCTGGTGTATCTAGGAATGTTAATCGTTTTCCTTTTAAGTTCACCGAGTAAGCACCAATATGTTGAGTAATACCTCCGGCCTCACCATCAGCAATTTTAGCTTTACGGATATAATCCAATAAAGATGTTTTACCATGGTCAACGTGTCCCATCACCGTAATAATAGGTGGACGGTCTTCTAAGTCCTCAGGTTTGTCATCTTCAACTGGAATAGCGTCTTGAACATCAGCGGATACAAATTCTGCCTCAAAACCAAATTCTTCAGCCACAATTTGAATTGTTTCAGCATCTAAACGTTGGTTGATCGAAGCAAAAATCCCCAATGACATACAAGCAGAAATAACTGCAGTAGGTTGAACGTCCATCATAGAAGCTAATTCTGAAACTGAAACGAATTCAGTAAGCTTCAATATTGACTGTTCTTGCTCTTCTTGCAATAACTCTTTCTCGCGTTTTTCCGCATAAGATTCTCTTTTTGCTCTTCTGTTTTTTGCTCCTTTGGATTTTCCTCCTCCAGACAAACGAGCTAAAGTTTCCTTAATTTCTTTTTCAATATCTTTTTCGGTGATTTCCTTTCTTGGTTCAGGTTTTTTCTTTCCTCTACCACCAGATTTTGAACCAGTTCCTTTTTTATCAGATTGTTTTGAAACGTCAACTTTCTTAATGCGTTTACGTTTTCTTCTGTTGTCGTGTTCTTTTTTCTTCGGTTCTTTCTTTTCTGGCAAATCAATTTTACCAACAACCGTAGGGCCAGCAAGTTTAGTGCGACTAACAGAAATTAAATCAACCTTCTTGGGCTCTTTTTTAGGTTCTTCCTTCTTTGGCTCTTCTTTTTTCGGTTTTTCTGTTTTTGCCGCAGGAGCAGGCTTCGTTTTAAGAGCAGGCTTCGCCTCTTGCTTTTTAGAGCTCGTCGGTTTGGCTTCTTTTTTCTCCTTTTCTTTTTTCTTCTTCTCCGGACGTGTGCGCGTGTCGATTTCTGAAAGGTCAATTTTTCCAATAACATTTAACCCAGAACCACCTTCTTCTTTCGATTTAGGTTCTTCTTTGATCATTTTTGGAGCTTTGTCCTCAGTTTTTTCAACTTTTTCTTCAGTTTGCTCTTCTGCTTTTTCTTCAACGACCGGTTGTTCAACTTCTTTCGGAGTTTCTTCAGGTTGAGGTTTTTCCTCTACCACAGGTTGAGGAGCAGGCTCACTTTTAGTCACGACTTCTTCTTCATCGCTTTCTTCTTCAGCAGTGTTTTCCTCCACTTTCGTTTTTAAAGAAACTGTTTTTCTTTTCTCACGTTTCAACGCTGTTTTCTCCGCTTCTTCTTTAAGCGATTGATCATCAGCAAATTCCTCACTCAATATTGCATAGTGTTCCGCCTCCAACTTAGTGTTAGGGTTTGGATCCACCTCAATATCTTTTGTTTTCAAGAACTCTACCAACGTGGCAATACCAACGTTTAATTCTCGTGCAACTTTGCTTAATCTTTTTACTTTACCGGCCATATATTACGTCCTTCCTATTTAATCTATATTCTTTATTAAGTGCTCTAAGTTAAGGTTTGTATTCAATCTATTCAAACTCTGACTCCAAAATCTTAAAGACTTCGAGAATCGTTTCTTCTTCAAGATCGGTTCTTTTAATTAACTCTTCAACTTTTAATTCTAGTACTGATTTAGCAGTATCACAACCGATGGCTTTTAATTCATCGATGATCCAGCTATCAATTTCATCTGCAAACTCTTCTAAATCTACGTCTTCAACATCTTCAGCACCTTCTCTGTAAACATCAATTTCATATCCTGTAAGGCGAGAAGCCAACTTGATATTGAATCCTCCTTTACCAATTGCCAACGATACTTGATCATTTTTAAGGTAAACGTTTGCACGTTCTTCTTCCTCAAGAATTTCTACATTAGTAATTTTGGCAGGAGATAAAGACCTCTGAATGTATAGAGGCATATTGTTCGTGTAATTAATTACATCGATGTTTTCGTTTCTCAATTCACGAACGATTCCATGAATACGAGAACCTTTCATTCCTACACATGCTCCTACTGGGTCAATTCTGTCATCGTATGACTCAACCGCAACTTTTGCACGTTCACCTGGAACACGAACGATTTTCTTAATGGTAATCAATCCGTCAAAAACTTCAGGAACTTCCAATTCAAATAAACGCTCTAAAAATTCTGGTGCTGTACGCGATAGAATAATAACAGGAGTGCTGTTTCTCATATCTACTTTCGCAACTACTGCACGCACAGGTTCTCCTTTTTTGAAGTAGTCTGATGGAATTTGCTCTGATTTGGGTAAAATCAATTCATTTCCTTCATCATCCAAAATAAGGATCTCTTTTTTCCATACTTGGTAAACTTCACCAGTGATGATGTCTCCAATACGGTCTTTGTAAATCTTATATAATTGATCTTTCTCTAATTCTAAAATACGAGAGATTAAGTTTTGACGAAGTGAAAGAATATTTCTTCTTCCAAAATCTTCAAACTTAATTTCCTCAGACACTTCTTCACCAACTTCGAAATCTGGTTCGATTTTTACAGCTTGAGAATATGCAATCTCAATATTTGGATCTTCTACCTCTCCATCTGGAACAATTTCCTTGTTTACCCAGATCTCAAAATCTCCTTTGTCAATATTAATAATTACATCACAGTGTTCGTCAGTACCGTATTTTTTCTTTAAAATAGAGCGAAATACGTCTTCTAAAACACGCATCATAGTTTGCCTATCTATACTTTTGAATTCTTTGAATTCAGTGAAAGATTCTATTAAATTCAGGCTATTCATGAGTTCATTTTTTAAATGATATTATAATTTTTGTTTCCTTTATTTCGTCATATGTGAATTCATGTTCTTGAACCACAGTAACTTTTTTCTTTTTTCCTTCTAAACGTTCTTTAGTTGTTGTCTCAAGTTTTATCCCTTTGTCGTCAGCGTGTGTTAACACCCCTTCAAGTGATTGATTCTTCTCTTTTAACAACACCTTCACTTCGTTTCCAATGTTTTTATAGTACTGCTTAAGCACTCTAAACGGCTTGTCTAATCCTGCCGAAGAAACTTGAAGTTCAAAATCTTGCTCCTCTCGGTCTAAATTATGTTCTATGTTTCTAGACACAGAGACGCAATCTAAAATCGCGACATTTCCTTCTTCGCAGTCTAGCTCTACTTGTATGACGTTCTTTGGAGATACTGATATATCTACGATAAACAGACCTTTGTCCAATTCGTCAATGCGTTCTAGCGCTAGCTTTTCTATGTTTTTCTTGTTGAGCATACTTACAAAAAGAGGGGACAAATGTCCCCTCGTTCTATTAAATTTCGTTATAAAACATTGCAAATGTAAGTAAAATATTTAGATAAACAATATTTTTTTATTAGCTAATTCTCTGTGCTTTCTATTCAAAGAGATGTTAGAACTTATTGGTCTTAGAAATAATTAAAACGATTCTCCCGATAGGCCTCGGGATTAGTGCATCCCGCTTTAGCTTCTAAAAGCCTTATCAGATAGTAGACCTTAAATGTTTGACTTTTTGTCTAATATTTAAGGTCTATTTCTTTTACACTTAAAAAATTTATTCTAAACCTATGGCACATTTAGTCCATAGTTGTTTTTAAAATCAATGATAATGATGTAAGTCTTTTTGCTCTTGTTGTGAATTAGTTTTTAAACACCTGTTTCCTCCCTTTCTTGTGCACTTTTGATTATAAAATTATGCAGCTCTTAGATTGCGAATGTAAGACCGGTTCTAAAGTAAAATATATTGAAGAATGAATAATTCCCCAATCTACTTTTTATATATTCTCTAGAATAAGCAACTTTTTTATTGTTAGCAAAGTCGTACCCTGAAGGGTCTCCAGCGTAGGGGTCGAATTCGGTGGTTAAAGTTATATTTGAATTAACACCTAAATCAAAACTCAAGTTTTTGGAGAGTAAAATACGGTAAGTATAGTTTAGTGAGAGACGTGCAAAAATAAAGTTTTTCTCATAGTCTGCTAAAAAATACGATAGGTCTGTATATGGTGTTGATGGATCTTCTCTGTAGTTTTCCTTTTTGTCGAGTGAGAAAATACGTACTCCCACACCATAAGAAATTAAGTGTTGGTTAGGGGCCAGATGGTTTGAATTGAAGAGTCCATAAGTAAATTGAATATCATAAATATTGAACACCGGAGTAGAAACGATATAAGGTTCTAAATCTTCCTCGTAATAGTAATTATTATATCCACTTGTCGGATTTTCATTAATGGTCATACGATGTTTTTGATAGTTAAATTCAAGTCCAATCACCTTGTTTCTATTGAAGATTCTACCGTATGCTAGGTTGAGCATTAAATTGTGTTTGTTATGTCCCCCGACCAATACATCGTCTTTATCATAACGTTGATAATAGGTTCCTAATCCTAAAGACGTTTCGTAATAATTTGCATCGAAGGAATTACTTCTTAAGATAGGAACTAAACGTGGGTTATAACTAGCGTTGACTGTAAATATATTTCTTTGGTTAAAAAAATATGAATTTTGCGCTTGGTTATAAAAAGCGGTGCTGATTATGACAAAAGTCAAAATGTAGGGATATAAATTCCTCATGGTTTTCATTTAAAATTTTGAAAGTGCTTGGAATACTAAACCTCCAACTGAGGCTTTTCTTATTTTTAAGCCAACTGAGTAGTAGCTTTGGTCTACCACCTTTCCTGTTGCTAATTCAATGTATTGAATATTGGCGGTTAAAGAGTTTTTCGTTCTGGATAAACGTTTTGCTCTACCTGAAATCAAAAGCAAGTAGGGGTTGTTGTGTAGGCTGACTATATCGCTGAGTTCCTCTCGATCAACATTAATGAATTTGAAGTCGGTGTTTTCAGATTGTACTATTTGAAGAACGTAGTCTGTTAGAATACTCGCTTCATTATAGCGCTCAGTTGTAAATTGATTTGAATAGGCAACCGAGATATTGTGTAATTCTCGACCTGCAATCTGTTCTTCAAAGCTTTCTGATATCATACTATGGAAGGTTAAAGTGTTTTCTAAATCAAAACCTCTTGTACGATGTGATGCAATTAAATATGGATTCAATAAAATGATATCACCTTCTAATTCAGGCCCTTTCTTTTTCTTGATTTCCTCTTCTTCTTCCTCTTTTTTTGCTTCTTCAATTGATTTCTTTTCTTCTTCATACAAGTCGTTGAATGTTCTGTTTGCCACCAAGTCATGTAGTAAGAAATCAGCGAAATTCTCATCGACTAATTCAGCTAAGCTTTGAGAAGAGCTTTGTGCTGCACGAATCCTTCGAATTCTGTCGTATTTCGTTTCTCCTTCAATGTCTACTGTATCGCTTATGGTTGTTGTATCGACATTTTCTCTTAGTTCTAAAGCGTCATTGAAACTTATTTTCTCCAATCTGTTAATTTCAAATCTTCTTAGATGTGCAAGGCTTTTAAAAGTCTCATTCCTTAACTCTTCAATATATTCTGATGTTGGATTGTTTTGGTGGATGTCTTCTAATTGCCTAACGGTTAAAATCGCCAGTTCTTTTCGACTAAAGTTTTTGAAAAGTTCGTAAAGCACAGAAATTGAACCTTCTTTCTCTTTAGCGTTTTTTAAGAAGGTGTTCTTTTTCCCTGAAAGTGAGGTCTGATTCATTTTGGACCACACAACCGCCTTCATGGTTTGAAGATAGGTGTTATTAGGGAATTGTTTTTCGAGAATATAGACCTCATATAAGGCCTCTAAATAATTGGCTAAAATGACGTTTTCTCGCAGTGTTTCAAATCTCGCTATGTTTTGAACGTGATTGAATTCTTCTAAACTAATAAAGTTTTTATTGTCTTTCCAATGATCGTATTTTCTCAATTCCGCTGCAATAGCATCTTTTCTTTTACGAATATTAGGATGCGTACTTTTAGAGTCGTCGTAATCTTCAAATGCTAAGATGGGATTGGCTTTTTCTGGAAAATAAGAACGGGGTATATAAGTATTCGGGTCTTCAAAAAAGGTGCTGTCGATTTCAATTTCATCAAATGTCAGATAGGAATACATTAAAACGTCAAAAACAGTATTTATCTCTTTTTCAGAATATCCTGCTGCATGATATAGTTTTAAGGCTTTAACATCTGCTTCAAATTCGTGTTCTTTTGAAAGGACTACCATTTCCTGGTAAGACGAACGGGCGTCATAGTCAGTTTCATTGGCAAAAGTAAAGGACTTTTGAATGTGTTTTTCTTGATAGTGAACGATTTCGTGTGCAATAATATAGGCTAATTGGGCCTCGTTTTCAACTTGTGCAATGAGTCCAGTTGTAATAAAAATCACCCCAGGGTCCGTACATAGCGCATTGGTGATGTTGTTTTTGATGACATAAAATTGAAGTTCATCTTTTAATGAAGGCTCGTTTTTTAATAAGTTTGCTGCAATTTTTTGGATGTAAAGCGTCATGGGATCACCATACAATACATAACCTGTTTTTAGAATGTTGTTGAGTGAATAAGTTGTGCGCATCGCATAATTATCGATATGCTCATCGCTGACTTCTGTAATTTTGCCTTTACGGTCTTCAACGCGTTCTTGGAAGGACGCTGTAAAAATACTAGGCGGTTCGCCAACAGCTTTAGTGGTCTTGAAATTATTAAAATCGGTCTCTTGACTATAAATAGTGAAGGGAAGTACGAATAGGAATAGGTACAGGTGCCTCATTGATTTGGTAATCATAGTAGTGAATATTGCATTTGAAGTTAGTAAAACTAATGATAAATTATCTAGTTACAAGTATATTGGCGTTCTATCTTTGTGAGGAGTCAACCGGCCGAAGCAAAAGCCACTCACTTTAAATAAGTTAGGGTGGGAATAATTATGTACCAATTAAGTGAAGTGTTTCTTTAGAAGCTGCTTGTTCAGCAATTTTTTTAGATTCACCAACACCACGGCCGTAAGGATTAGAGTTGATATAGACTTCAACTTCGTAATGCCACTTTTCATTCACAAGTTCTTCTCGTATTGATTTGAATTCAATGTTGAGTTTGTTTTTTTGCGACCAGATAAATAATTTACTTTTAAAATCGATTTCCTTTTCAAGTAAATTGGGGAGGTCAATGTGTAATCGGAGTGTGGTGTGAAAAACGGATTTCTTAACAGCTTCGTAGCCAGCGTCCAAATAAATTGCTCCAATTAATGCTTCAAAAGCATTTCCTTCTAGTGTTGACACACGAATGCTTCTTCCTTTCTGGTAGAGTATGTAATCAGATAAATGAATGGATTCGGCAATTGAAGCTAGTGTTTTTCGGCTAACAATTTTCGATTTAAGCTTAGTTAGATAACCTTCGTCTTCATCTGGAAACTTGTGGTACAAATAATCTGCTATAACGGCATCTAAAACTGTGTCTCCGAGGAACTCCAATCGTTCATTTGAAACCATTCCTTTTGAGATGTTGGCAATAGATTTATGGGTAAGAGCGGTTTTAAAATACGAAAGATTATTGGGTCTGTACCCAAAGTTTTTGATTAAAAACCGAATGAGTTTAAGATCGTCTTTGCTTTTAGGACGCGAGCGGAATGAAAACCATCGTTTCAAAACACTTTACTTTAACTTCTTGAATATTGCTGAGGTGTTGTGACCTCCAAAACCAAATGTATTTGATAACGCAACGTTTACGGTACGTTTTTGCGCTTCATTAAAAGTGAAGTTGAGCTTGTTGTCAATTTCTGGATCATCCGTAAAATGATTGATTGTTGGAGGAACGATATCGTTTTTCACCGCCATGATACAAGCAATCGCTTCAATTGCACCAGCAGCACCAAGAAGGTGTCCTGTCATAGATTTCGTAGAAGAGATATTTAAATTGTATGCATTTTCACCAAAAACATGCTTAATTGCTTTGGTTTCTGCAATATCTCCGAGTGGAGTAGATGTACCATGAACGTTTACATAATCAACGTCTTCTGGCTTTAATTCAGCATCTTTCAATGCTTCAATCATTACGTTTCTAGCACCAATTCCGTCTGGATGTGGCGCGGTAATGTGGTAAGCGTCACTGGACATTCCACCACCAGCTACTTCCGCATAAATTTTTGCACCACGTTTGATGGCGTGGTCATAATCTTCCAAAATTAATGCACCAGCACCTTCTCCTAATACAAATCCATCTCTGTCTTTATCGAAAGGACGAGAAGCTGTTTCGGGAGAGTCATTACGCATGGATAATGCACGTAGGCCATTGAATCCTCCAACACCCATAACCGTAACAGCTGCTTCAGATCCACCAGTAACAATCGCATCAGCCTTACCTAAACGAATAAGGTTGTAAGCATCAATAATTGCATTGGTTGCAGAAGCACAAGCGGAAACAGTCACATAATTTGGACCACGTAAACCGTATTTGATTGAGATATGACCTGCGGCAATATCAGCAATCATTTTTGGAATAAAGAAAGGGTTGAATTTTGGTGTTCCATCTCCTTCTAAAAAGGCAGTATGTTCATCCTCTAGTGATTTTAAACCACCAATTCCTGATCCCCATATTACACCAATTCTATCAGTGTTTGGTTCTGATTCCATTAACTGAGAATCAGCCATGGCTTCCGAAGCGGAAACCATGGCATATTGAGAAAATTTATCTAATTTTCTAGCATCTTTTCTGTCAATGAAATCATTTACATTGAAGTTCTTTATCTCACAAGCGAATTGCGTTTTAAATTTGGACGCATCAAATTGTTGGATAGGCGCAGCACCGCTTTTTCCGGAAATTAATCCATTCCAATACTCCTCTAAGGTGTTCCCTATCGGTGTTAGTGCTCCTAGTCCTGTTACAACAACTCGTTTTAGTTCCATGAATTTAATCTAAAATTATAAAATGCAATGTGTTGCTTGTTTGTTAAAGTCTTACTTTGCGTTTTCTTCAATGTAAGTAACTGCTTGACCTACAGTTTGAATGTTTTCTGCTTGATCATCTGGGATAGCAATGTTAAATTCTTTTTCGAATTCCATAATTAATTCAACTGTATCCAGTGAATCTGCTCCTAGATCATTTGTAAATGAAGCTTCTGTTGTTACTTCTGCTTCTTCTACACCCAACTTATCAATAATAATTGATACAACTCTTGATTTGATATCAGACATTTTTCCTAATTTTAAAGGGTTAATTCAGCCTGCAAAGAAATAATTTATGTTTTGAATATCAAAATTTAATCATAAAATTATCTATTGACCAACTGTTTTCACCCGAAGATTACTTGTTTTTAGCGCCTTAACGGCAATATTTTTAATTATTTACGCTTGTAGCGTCGGCTAAAGATAGAAAAAATATTGATTTTCAACATTATTTTGACCTTTGCTGTTTTTAAAAAAATAACTTTGTGAAAAAGTAAAGCTATGGTGATTCATTCCGCAGAGTTCGTAATTAGTAACACAGAGGTAGATAAATGTCCTCAACCAAATAAACCTGAATATGCGTTTATTGGACGTTCTAATGTTGGGAAGTCTTCTCTTATTAATATGCTTACAAACCATAAGAAATTAGCAAAAACATCTGGGAAGCCTGGGAAAACACAGTTGATTAATCACTTCTTAATCAATGGCGAATGGTTTTTGGTCGATTTACCTGGTTATGGTTATGCCAAAACCTCAAAGTCCAACAGAAAAAAATGGGGTGCTTTTATTGAAGAATATTTGCTGACGCGTGAAAATTTATTGAATACTTTCATTTTATTAGATAGTCGATTGGAGCCACAAAAAATCGACGTAGAGTTTATGTCTTGGTGCGGAGAAGTGGGGTTGCCTTTTTCAATGGTGTTTACTAAAACTGATAAACTTTCGAAAGTTGCCCTGCAAAAGAATCTTGCGGCATATAAAAGAGAAATGCTGAAATATTGGGATGAAATGCCTCCTCACTTTGTGACTTCTAGTGTTTCTGCGATGGGACGTGATGAAGTGTTGGGTTACATCACGGAAATTAATGAAGCCTATAATGAAGGATGATTTTAAAATATTCTTGGATGAAGGTAAAAAAAGGGTAACACCGGCATCACCCTTTTTTTATGATTAAAATAACTTCCAACGACTCTTATAGATGGAATGTCTATAGTCATCAAGAATTTCATTTCCATTTCTTGCCCTGAACTTTTTAATCCATTTTGGATAGCCTTCGTGCATTTTACGCTCAAACTCTCTATGGTAAATAGGGATAATCGCTAAAAAACGAACTTCTTTATCTCCTACTTTTAAGGGAGCAAATAAATCTTCTAAAACAATGGGTTCGGCCAATAAAAAATTATCTTGCTTCATGGTTTCCGAAACTTGCGTCGATGGGTTTCCATTTGCAATGGTATGACCAGGACCATACCATAGCTGGTTTTCCATTACGTTTTCAGCAAGTTTTTGAATGACCTTTAATGGCCAATTCATGTTCGGGTTATCTTTGTCCTCTAAGTCCCAATATCCTGGTAAGCAGAAGAATATTTCGTTGTTTTCCAAGCCTTTGTACCGTTCTGGTACAGGCATGTTATAAAGGGATAGACCGTTTGTACACAATATTGTTAACGGAAACTTCTTCTCGACCTCTATCTTTAACAGATCGATATAGTCACCATCTTGAGATGGGTAATCACTTACACGATTCTCACCAAATCTTTGGATAAAGGCTTTTTTTAATTCGCTCATTGTTTTGTTTTATACCGAATGAATTATCGGTATTGTGCTTAAAAGGAAATGTATAAAAGGATTAAGGAATCCATTTGATGTCCTTAAAGTTCGGTTTGCGCTTTTCTAAAAATGCATTTCTACCTTCTTTGGCTTCTTCAGTCATATAGGCCAAACGCGTTGCTTCTCCAGCAAATACCTGTTGACCAACCATTCCGTCATCAGTTAAGTTCATGGCAAACTTCAACATTTTGATAGATGTTGGTGATTTCTCCAATATTTCTTGTGCCCATTCATAGGCTGTGTCTTCTAATTCTGCATGTGGAATAGCAGCATTTACCATTCCCATATCTACCGCGTCTTGTGCGGAATAATTACGGCCTAAGAAGAAAATTTCACGGGCCTTTTTCTGACCGACCATTTTGGCAAGATAAGCAGAACCGTAACCTCCGTCAAAACTTGTAACATCAGCATCTGTTTGTTTGAAGATGGCATGCTCCTTACTCGCTAAAGTCATATCGCAAACCACGTGTAATGAATGTCCGCCACCAACGGCCCAACCTGGTACCACTGCGATTACTACTTTCGGCATAAAACGAATTAATCGTTGTACTTCCAATATGTTTAATCGGTGCATTCCGTCTTCCCCAACATAACCTTGGTGACCTCTTGCTTTTTGATCTCCTCCAGAACAGAATGAATAAACACCATCCTTACTACTGGGGCCTTCGGCAGACAATAAAACAACTCCAATTGAAGTGTCTTCTTGTGCGTCGTAGAAAGCATCGTATAATTCAGCTGTTGTTTTGGGTCTGAATGCATTTCTTACATCAGGACGGTTAAATGCAATTCTTGCTACACCGTTTGATTTTTTATAAGTGATGTCTTCGTATTCTTTTGCTGTTTTCCAATCTGCCTTTTCCATATTCAAAATTTTGCTTCGAAGGTAAGGAATTTATGGTGAATATTGGATAAGTTTTGAAAGGAAAAGAAAGGAGCGTGGTCGGTGATGTGGATGATGAAAATGAAGGTTCTTTGGAACTTGTTTTTGATTGCGTGTTTTTTGAGCTGCCCCTTCAGGGCGCGGAAAAACGGTTTCGTAATTCAGCAGGGCGCGTTGCATCCTGCTGAATTAAGCTAGGCTTTCAGCCTGCACGCTGGGACTACTTTTGTTACTTTGTTTACATCTTGCCCTGAGGAGGCAGTTTGCCTTTGGTCCAACAACAAACATTTCAGAGGACGTGTTGTATTTTGCTGAGTTAATCTAGGTTTTCAGCCTGTATTTAGTATGTCACTTATATTGTTCTTGCTCACGACTCCGCCCTGAAGGGGCAACTTGTTCCAACCCCTAATGAGGTAAGTTTTGAAAGGAAAAGAAAGGAGTGTGATCGGGGATGTGGATGATGAAAATGAAGGTTCTTTGGAACTTGTTTTTGATTGCGTATTTTTTGAGCTGCCCCTTCAGGGCGCTGAAACGGTTTCGTAATTCAGCAGGGCGCGTTGCATCCTGCTGAATTAAGCTAGGCTTTCAGCCTGCACGCTGGGACTACTTTTGTTGCTTTGTTTACATCTTGCCCTGAGGAGGCAGTTTGCCTTTGTTCCAACAACAAACATTTCAGCAGGACGTGTTGTATTCTGCTGAGTTAATCTAGGTTTTCAGCCTGTATTTAGTATGTCACTTAGATTGTTCTTGCTCACGACTCCGCCCTGAAGGGGCAACTTGTTCCAACCCTTAATGAGGTAAGTTTTGAAAGGAAAAGAAAGGAGCGTGGTCGGTGATGTGGATGATGAAAATGAAGGTTCTTTGTAACTTGTTTTTGATTGCGTATTTTTTGAGCTGCCCCTTCAGGGCGCGGAAAAACGGTTTCGTAATTCAGCAGGGCGCGTTGCCTCCTGCTGAATTAAGCTAGGCTTTCAGCCTGCACGCTGGGACTACTTTTGTTGCTTTGTTTACATCTTGCCCTGAGGAGGCAGTTTGCCTTTGGTCCAACAACAAACATTTCAGCAGGACGTGTTGTATTCTGCTGAGTTAATCTAGGTTTTCAGTCTGTATTTAGTATGTCACTTAGATTGTTCTTGCTCACGACTCCGCCCTGAAGGGGCAACTTATTCCAACCCATAATGAGGTAAGTTTTGAAAGGAAAAGAAAGGAGTGTGATCAGGGATGTAGATGATGAAAATGAAGGTTCTTTGGAACTTGTTTTTGATTGCGCGTTGTATTGAGCTGCCCCTTCAGGGCGCGGAAACGGTTTCGTAATTCAGCAGGGCGCGTTGCCTCCTTCTGAATTAAGCTAGGCTTTCATCCTGCACGCTGGGACTACTTTTGTTGCTTTGTTTACATCTTGCCCTGAGGAGGCAGTTTGCCTTTGGTCTAACAACAAACATTTCAGCAGGACGTGTTGTATTCTGCTGAGTTGATCTAGATTTTCAGCCTGTATGTAGTATATCACTTATACTGTTCTTGCTCACGACTCCGCCCTGAAGGGGCAACTTGTTCCAACCCAAGGCAACA
>NZ_JBLWVE010000025.1:0-20307 GCF_048268645.1 Brumimicrobium sp.
TCAAGAATCACTAGAGCCATAGGCTTCTTAGCTGACATAGGACTGACCTCGTTCAATTCAAAATAAATCGGTATAGAAACAAATTAGCGTAATTTTACTACAGTTTACAGTCAAAACTGTAGTGGAAGATCAAGAAAGCTCGCAGGTAGGAGGATCAGAGCTGAAAAAAAGCTTCTTTTGAAGGCCAAATGTTTTTGCCTCACGTGCTTATTTACAACCCAAAAGACAATAAAAGGCCAGCAACTGAGTTACTGGCCTATCATTAATTCTCTACCACTTGTTGTGTTGAGCTAGAAGCATTCCAAACTAGATCGCCAATACCATCAGTAGGCTTGAATCCTGTAGGTGCATCTAACAACAGTTGACGAATCGTCTCGTGTTCTAAGTTATGGCAAGCAAAATCTAAGGACTCAAGTAGGTTGTCATACTCATCGATTGGCAAAAATACTTCATGAGCTGTCATGATCCGCTCATGAGCAGTACGTTGAACATTATCCCCAATCAACAACTCTTCATACAATTTCTCTCCCGGACGAAGGCCTGAGAATTGAATTTCGATATCACCATGAGGGTTCTGTTCATTCTTAACAGACAAGCCGGAAAGGTTAATCAAGTTCTCAGCGAGGTCTGTAATCTTAACTGACTCCCCCATATCAAGAACAAATACGTCACCACCTTTGCCCATCGCACCAGCTTGAATAACAAGCTGAGCAGCTTCAGGAATTGTCATGAAGAAACGTGTAATATCAGGATGAGTCACTGTTAAAGGGCCACCCGCTTTAATCTGCTTTTTGAAGAGTGGAATTACTGACCCAGAAGAACCAAGAACATTACCAAATCGAACCATACAGAAACGAGTACCGTTTTCTTTCTGATTCTCTTGCTCAGCTAAGGCTTGCAAGCCCAATTCTGCCATGCGCTTGGTTGTACCCATCACATTTGTTGGGCGAACCGCTTTATCTGTTGAGATCAACACAAAAGACTCGACACCAGCTTCAATAGCCGCTTTCGCGGTGTAGTAAGTGCCATAAACATTGTTTCGTACACCCTCTACAACATTATACTCAACAAGAGGAACGTGTTTATACGCTGCTGCGTGATAAACCGTCTCAACCTTAAAAGACCTCATTGCTGTAAGAAGCCGATGCGAACGTTGAACTGACCCCAAAAGAGGGACAATGTCTACATTAAGATCTTTGGATTCTTTTATTAAAGAAAGTTCACGATCAATTTGATATAAGCCAAATTCAGATAGCTCAAATAGAACGAGTGTCTTTGGCTCTTGCTTTAAGATCTGACGACAAAGTTCCGAGCCAATCGAACCGCCAGCGCCAGTTACCATGACGACTTTATCTTTGATGTTGGCTTCCATTAGGACCTGCTGAGGAGCTACAGCATCACGGCCTAATAAATCATCAATTGGAACATCAGTCAGCTCATCAATCTTCGCTTTTCCAGAGACGATATCTGCCATATCTGGTACGGTTTGGATTTCTACAGGTAATGGAGCTAAAAGATCTAAAATCTGTTTACGGCGAGCGCGAGACGCACTTGGAATCGCAAGCAAAATTTTAGAAACGTCATGCTTTTGAATCAAAACTTCTGTTTTAGATAAGTCAATAACAGGCAACCCAAGGATCATGGTATTTGTTAGAGTTTTATCTTCATCGATAAATGCCCTGATACGATAATTTTCGGAGGCACGAAGTGCAACTGCGAGCTGACGACCGCCAGAACCTGCACCATAGATCAGCACTTCTTGACGAGAATCTTTTGATGGCGATGTAGTTGCTACTAGATTTCTCACAACAAGACGAGCACCGCCACATAGTAGAGCTAAGTATGCTCCATAGATAATCGGAACTGTTCTAGGGATTGGTTCTTGTAGATAATATGCGAAAACCGCTAGCGCTATAGCTGAAAGCACTGCACCAGCAGTAACTACGAATAGAGCCTGAAAAGTCAGATATCTGAGAATGGCTCTATACAGCCCAATTTTTGTAAAAATCAAAACTGTAGATATTACTGTTAAGCCAATCAGTAATAAGTTGTCACCATCGCTAAGTATCTGTACATCACCCAGCCTTGTCCACAACGCTATGTGCAAAGCAAACAAAATGAGCAATGTGTCTATAATGACACTGATCACTCGCTTGTGTAGGCGAGAAAGCTGCCAAATAAAATTGAGACGTTGCATAAAACATTCTTATTTATTGATTTTGGAATTTATTTAGAAGACTAAAACCTTGTCGAAGCTTAGCTCGTAGCCATAAAAATTAAACAATATTTCAGATATACTTCTTTCCTATCATAATGATCAAAAGCCTTAATAGTGTCAAAATCACTTCTATTAAGGCTTTTCAAAGGACTGAAATATTGTATTTCCTATTTATCACCTAGCTGAACAATTTCTAGTATTAATAGGAGAATACAACTATCTTTGAGCCTCCAGCAAAACTTCACGAATAACCTTACATGTTTCGCTTAGTTCTTGTTCTGTTAAGGTTGGGTGAACAAGAAACATTAAGCTTGTGTCCCCTAAGATTACAGCATTACTCAACGGTTTTTCTGGACGCCAAGGTGTATTGTCAAACGCTTTTTCGAGGTACACTTCAGAGCAACTGCCTTGGAAAGCAGGTACACCACGCTCTACGATAGTCTCTACTATACGATCTCGTGTCCACCCATCGGCAAGGTTTTGAGGTTCTATAAACAGATAATGTTTATACTCAGCATGTTCACTATATTCTGGAACTCGAACTCTACGAACAACGTTGAGATCTGCCACTGATTCATCGATTCTTGCAGCATTCTCTTGACGCTTCGCTGTCCACTCTAACATTCGATTCAATTGAATACGACCAATAACGGCTTGCATTTCAGTCATACGCCAGTTAGTACCAAAAGACTCGTGTAACCAACGAAAGCCCGGTGGGTGCTCTCGGTTATAAATAGCATCAAAGCTCTTACCATGATCTTTGTACGACCACATAGTAGACCACAGTGCTTTATCATTAGTTGTTACCATGCCACCTTCACCACCTGTTGTCATGATCTTATCTTGGCAGAAAGACCATGCTCCAATGTGGCCAATAGTACCAACACTACGGCCTTTGTATTTCGCACCGTGCGCTTGAGCACAATCTTCAATAACGTAAAAACCGTTCTGCTCTGACAGCGCCATAATAGCATCCATCTCAGCAGGCATACCGGCGAGGTGTACAACAATCACCGCTTTAGTTTTGGGTGTCAGTACCGCTTGTATTGATTCTGCTGTAATTGCTTGGGTGTTTAAGTCTACATCCGCAAAAACTGGTGCGGCACCTGAAGTCACAATTGAAGAAGCTGAAGCAAGGAATGTTCTTGGCGTGGTAATTACCTCGTCACCCTCACCAACGCCTAAGGCTTTTAGTGCCACGTCGAGTGCAAGTGTGCCGTTACCTAGAGCAATCGCATATTCACAACCAGCCCATGTCGCGAATTCTTTTTCGAACTCACGACACTCACTACCAGTCCAGTAATTCACTTTATTTGATAGTAGAACGCAGCTCACTGCATCAGCCTCTTCTTGAGTAAAAGAAGGCCATGGAGAAAATGGAGTACTTAACATAAAACTACCTTTTAACTGTCTTGATAATTAGTTTTAAATCATGAATGATCGAGTTATCTAAAAAATACTGATAGTTAATTTCAACCTTATCCGGCCAAATAACTTCGTCATTATATTTTTTAGGGTTATCAACGGAGTCTAAGATCTCTTCTTCGTTAGCATATTTAATTGATGCCGGGCCGGTAATTCCTGGCCGGAGTTCCAATATTTGACGGTATTTCCCTTCAAGTTTATCAGCATACCCCGGAACATCAGGGCGAGGTCCCACAAAACTCATATCGCCAATAAGGACATTGTATAATTGAGGTAGCTCATCTATCTTGTACTTCCGCAGAAAAGCTCCTATTGGAGTTATTCTTTTCTTTTGAAGGCTAGTTATTGCCATTGTTGAATCGACGCCAATTTTAGTATCAATCATAGTTTTGACTTTATAAACTTTAAAAATACGGCCTTTCCGGCCAATTCTGCGTTGAGAGTAAATTCCAAAACTCTTAGTTGATAAGCTAGCAACTATAAAGGCTACCAGTAAGATAGGGAAAGCAATTAACAAAAGAAAAAATGATAGTATTAAGTCAAACGTTCTCTTCATTATACAACTCACCTATTTAATAACTGCATTTCTTACCCAATTATAAAATGGAGTAATTGTAACGACAAAACACAACATCGCCAGTGCACAATGGCGAATGCCTCCTCCTAAATCAAAAATAACTCTAAAGCGATCCA
Source organism: Brumimicrobium sp. (assembly GCF_048268645.1). NCBI lineage: Bacteria > Pseudomonadati > Bacteroidota > Flavobacteriia > Flavobacteriales > Crocinitomicaceae > Brumimicrobium > Brumimicrobium sp. The sequence goes on from NZ_JBLWVE010000025.1 coordinate 4,337, forward strand.
ACATATCCGAGTAAGCCTTCTTTACATCAGTTCTTCTTAGCGAGGTATCTTCCGAAAAATCGAAAATATATAATGGCTTAGATATATTCCCGAATACTCTATCTCTCTTGAAAAAACTTAGCCATAACAACGTATCCTCATTCCTAAGAGAAAAAAGTGGGTAATATATGCCTTCATTAAAAACATCGCGACGAATAGCAACAGTTGGATGAGACACTGAGTTTCTGTAAAGAAACATCTTTTTTATATCACTATGTTTTGTTGGGTAGCGTATTATTTCTGCGTCACAACAACGCGATAAACATGCATCCAAAGAACCGAGGCCAGTATCCAATTGATACATCGCACTACCAAAGATATCGACTTTTGGGTTAGCCAAAGAGTAGTTCACAATTTCTTGTAGTCTATTTGGCAAGGATATATCATCAGCGTCCATTCGCACAAATATATCACCAGAAAAAGTCTTAATAATTTTATTCAGTCCAAATGCTAAGCCATTATTAATATCAGAATAAATAACTCTAACCCGTTCATCGGATATTTCTTTAAAATAGTCTAATAAATCTAACTTTGACACCCCATCAGAGTATATTATAAACTCAAAATTGCCGTATGTTTGGTTTAATATTGACTCTACAGCTCTTTTTAATTGTACAGAATTTACGCCATCATATACTGACATCGCAATGGACAACGTGACTTGATTCATTCTAACAGTCCTTCATAAATGAGTTTGAGCTTTGCTTCTTCTGTCTCCCAGTTATATGCTTCCACAGCAGCCCGTCGCCCGTTAGCACCCAACTCACCTCTCAAACTAGGATTACATGCCAGCTTATTGATAGCGTGAGCATAACTATATGGATCATTCCTATCACAAACTAAACCGCAATTGATAGCCTTAACTTTTGAACTCATTTCTGGTAATTCATTACAAACAAATGGTTTACCAGCCATGATGCTCTCAAAAAACTTATTCGGTAGGGCATCATAAGCGGGGCTGTGCAAAATATTAGGAATTGTCAATATATCACTAGACATCAGATACTCTTTTACTTTACTAGGTTGAACAGAACTACCAAAGACAACCTTATCTGTAAGGTTTAATTCGTTGACCAATAACTCTAGTTTTTTCCATGCTTTTTCGTGACCAACACCATAAACAGCTAGGACAATATCATCGTTCCAATGCATACAAGAGTTTATAAGATCACCGAGCCCTCTATCTAAGTTTACACTCCCTAGGTATAGAACAATACACGTTGAGCTTGAAATATTATGTTCTTCTCTTATTTTATTACTATAAGATAGGTCATGTAATAGTGGAGTATTATATATGTAATTAATATTTTCAGGTAAAACATGAGACCTGAAACTTAAATCTGACTTCAGTCGAGATGCGACTGTTATAACAGAATCAGAATACTTTGGAAGCTTTCGTTCAAGAAAATCCCATAAAGACCTAAGCTTATAATGAACGGAGTCTTTCACTTGAATCATTGAAAATATATCATGGCAATCAAATATTATTTTTTTCTTTTTAAACTTAGCAACCACTCCGCCAAGAAATAACGCATCGATATCATGAAGGTGATAAAGATCACATTTTACTTTGTTAATTTCAAAAACAAACTTCATCATTCCGGAAAAAAGCCAGATGAAATTAACAAGCTTATCTAGTAGCTTATTATTGAGGGAGTCTCTTCTCGTTAGTTTTACACTTCTAACTTCTAGATTTCCTGAGTTATCATCAATAAGTAAATTAGAATCACTTTCATATATTGAATCTTCAGGTCTTTGAGAGCAAATGACTGTAACAGAGTATCCAAACTTCAAAAGACTAGAAACTTGTTTAAATACCCTTCTGTCATTCCAAAAATCGGTAGTAACTACCACGCATATACTTTTATTCATGAATTATCGCTGCTTTGCTAATAGCTAACTTCTTACTTGGAACATCTTTAGAAACAAGAGCTCCAGCCCCTACAATAGCATTTTCCCCTATAGTAACACCTGGTAATATAATTGCATTCGCTCCAATAAAAGCTCCCTTTTTTATAATTACTGGTGCGACAGATGCAGAGCCTCTTTGAGAGTTTTCTTTATGGCCTATAATAGAAACTCGAAAAGAAATAGTAACATCACGTTCGATGCTGACCATTTCAGGTACTGTATCGTCTATATAACATTCAACTCCAATAAAAACACCCTTGTCAATTTTTACACCACTTAACTTGAAAAATAACAATCTTACCTTGGGAAAAATTGAATTCCTTGCTATCTTAGAACATAGCTTTATATATAGTTTTTTTAGTTTTGATTTGTGGTTATTTCTAACATAGTCAAAATAATCAATCAAATTCACCCCCCCTATAATTACTTATATTGTTCGCCAAAGACAACATAACCCAAACAACAGGAAAGTTGATAATACTGCTAATACTAATACCAGTGGAAAATACGACTGGTATTACCGATGAGAATGTCAAGAACAAGACTCCGCTGTTACTTGATACGCCTTCAAACACAAATTTATTAAAAAAATAAAAACCTAAATATATATATATATATATTTGAAAAATGATTGATATTGCACCAAAATTAGCCCCCAACTCAATCAACCAATTATGAGGGCTACATATACCTCCGTTTGCATATGATGAAGACCCAAAACAGGTGAGTTCGAATGCCATTGGACCAGAGCCTAGGTAATAACTATTAACCAGTATGTCTAAGCCCAGTCGAGCCAATTCAAACCTGATTAGATCTGCAGAATCAGCAGCAGTAATCTGATTAAAAAGAACTTCAATCATTCCATATGATACAACGAAAGAAAAACTAAGTAAGAAAACAAACATAGAATAAAACAAAATTTTTCTTAGTTTAAATGAAAATCGATTTGACAATGATAAGTTAATGAACCTGATAGAAAAAAGAAAAATTGGCAAGAAAACCATTGCTGAGTTAATTCGACTACCTGTGCTCAAAACAAGATAAATAGACGTAATGTATAATATACAATAGAAAACTTTAAATAATAGTTTATTCTCAAAAAAAGCTCGAGCAAAAAAAAGCGCCGCACCTATTGAAGTGATAGACGCATAGTTATTTTCATTATAAAATGTACCAGTTGGAATACTTGGATCCGAGTAATAAAATGAATAATCATAATGCCTGGAATTCGGCAAATGCAATCCTGTAAGATTTTCAAACAATCCAATTAATAATGAAAAAAAGAAAAGAAAAGATAACCATCTCAACATACGAGTGTAATTAATCTCTGTCACAGAAAGAAAATAGACTGTCAAGAAGTTTGTTAAGAATATAATATAATAGCTAAGTTGGGATATATCCTTTACAGTAAAAATACTTACTAAAGAGGCCCATGTTAATATAAAGAAAATTGCCCAATTTATTCCATTACCAACAACTAAAGACCCTGTTCTAAGTAAGATTAGAATTGATACCGCCACGTAAATCAATAACAAAATACTAACCGGAGCTAGAAATCCTGGCAACATTGCAGTGTTAACAAAACCAAATACTAGTAGTAGTATCGAGAAATAGTCATTTAGTTTCTTTCTATTTAAAATCATAAACTTCTTTGTACAATGAAATTAGCAATCTAGCCACAACACAATCCGAAAATTTGCTTTCAGCGTCTTGCCTAATTTCTTGAGGAATGTATTTTCTATTTAATAAATCTTTGTGAATCCGAGCTAATCCAGTAGCTATTGATTCTGGATTGCTTTCAACTAAAATCCCATTTTTATCATTAATTATATCCCTAACTCCCAAAGAGTCACAACTAATAATGGGGATACCGTGAGCCAATGCTTCAATGTATATCATACCAAAAGTTTCATAGTGGCTAGTGTGTAAAAGCAAATCTGACTGTTCAAATTTCTTAAATGTTTCAGTCCGACTTAACTGACCACAAAGATTCACTTGCTCTTGTAAACCTAATGCAGCTATCCTCGACTTCAATTTTCCGTACAATGGTCCATCACCGACAATATCTACATTCAATGCATCCATTCCCATCATTTTTATAGCATCAAGAATAATCAATGGGTTTTTATTCGAATCTAAACTTCCCACAAAGAGAACATTTAATGACTTTCGCTCATTCAACTCTTTTAGCTTGCGCCCTTCAAACTTAAATAGATTGGGAATTACTCGTGCTTTAACATTAGTTTTTAAAAAAACATCCTTCGCCAAATTATGACTAACTGCGACTACTGAATTTGCGTTACGATAAGTAGTCTTAATATCCAATTTTTTCTTATGATCGCCAGTTAGCTTTCTAATCTGGCTACTATGTTCAGTAACTACATAGCCAATACCAAACTCCTTTTTAATCCACAAGGCTAAGTCTCCGGCCAAAAAAGAATGCAAATGAACTACATCAGGTAAACCGAACTCTTTCCTATAGCTTTCAAATAATATTTTTCCAAAGTGTAAAATTAGTTTTTTATTAATTGGCCGAACACTAGGTAATTGAGAGTAAAAATGTGGTATTCCGTGATATTCATTATAACCATTAGCGATGATTTCGAGTTTCTTTTGAGTAAATATCAATTTTGGTGAAATCAACGATACTGAAAGAAATGTAACCTCTAAACCAGCTTCTTTTAAGGCAACTCCTTGCTCTAGGAAAAATGAGCCAGATAAAGGTTGATATGAATTAGAAAACCAACTAGGTATAATTAAAACTTTCACAATTAGAGTAATTCCTTGAAAAGAGCAACGCTAAAGTAATATAAACCAATAAAAGCAAGCTCATGCTATATGAAAAAAAAGATAATGTTTCAACTATTTCACCTCGAGCAAAGTATATTGATGATGCAGCAGTAATAAAATAAGAACAAGAAAAGTAAAAAGAAACCTTTTGCTTATTAATAATTAAGAACACACTTGAAATAGGACTACTAACAAAGTTAAAATATAGCCATGGCGTAAGTGATATTGCTATCTCACCCGCAACCCTCCATTCAACACCAAATATTAATACAAAGAAATCCACTGCATAAAAATATATTAATAGAAATGGCACTATCCCTAACAATGCTAAAAAAACAACACTTTTACAGAGTATTGGGTATACCTTTTCTCTTTCGACTCTACTTACTTCTGAGAAAAAAACTTGCCCTAAAACAGCATTAACCAATTGAATAGGACCTTGTAGTATTCTTAATGAAAGAGAATATTGACCTAGCAATGCATTACCAAAACCATTTGCTATAAGATAATTAACGGATAAATTTCGTCCTGAGTCAATCAATGATGCAGGAGCGGTATACAGAGGTATACTCTTGTATTCAAAAAGTGTTTTTGTCATACGTTTCAATTTGGAAAATCTAAAGAATTTGAAATTACCAAATTTAAATATATTAGTCTTAAAAATAAAATCAAAAACCAATATAGATAAATATGAAAAAGTCAAAGCTAGTAATAAGCCAATATCAAAATATGAAAACAAAAACTGGAAAGATACGAGCACAATTGACAGTATTATTTTCAATTTAGCTAACGCTTTATAGTTCTTCTGCCTCATCAATGAATAATTAATGACTTGATACATTGAATAACAAAATGTGAATACTGGAAGTAAATACACTCCCTCTTTTCCAATTAACTCACTTATATTATGGCTAAAAACAACACAAAGAAACAGTATAACAAGCAATGACAATGTCGACAGAAACAAACACAGATTCTTCACTCTATTTGACACTATATCACTTTGAGGCAGCACAATCGCAGTTTCTAAGCGCCCCATAGTTAACATAGACAAAAATGTTGCCATAGCTAGATAATTGGCAACCAAACCAAACTGTTCTGGTGTATAAATTCTAGTTAAAATTGGCATGATTAATAGAGGAACTAATTGTGAAAGCACTGTTCCTGACATTAATATACCAATTTTGCTCCAAATCAACTTAATATTGCTTAGCATTCGAATCAATCAGTAGCCTATCTAAGATAATACGGCCAGTGTTACCATCTCCATACAAAGCACTCCAAACGTCAGGCTTTCTCAAATTGTGATACGCATTAACAATTTCGCTTTTATTACTGCCTACCAAAGTATTCCAACCACTATCCACAGTCTCAACCCATTCAGTTTCCTCTCTCATTGTAATGCAAGGAACTTGGAATATGTATGCTTCTTTTTGTACACCTCCTGAATCAGTAATGATGCAACTAGCATTTTTTTCAAGAGCTATCATATCCAACATTGGTACAGGTGGTAATATTTTAACGTTATCTAACAAATAAACTAATCCATATTCCTCGATCTTTTTGTTAGTTCGAGGGTGTAAAGGAAGTATAACAGTGGTATCTTTAGTAAGAACTGATAACGATTCTAAAATAGACTGTAGTTTTTCTTTTGAATCAGTATTCTCTTGTCTATGACAAGTAACAAGAACAAACTCACCCTTACATAACCCTTCATCTTCAACTATGCATGATCTAATATCGGAAAGGTTACTATAAAATAAAGATGCGTCATTCATTATATCCCCACAGTTTATTACATTTGAAGTAATACCTTCCTTAGCCAAATTATCACAAGCCAATTGCGTTGGGGCAAAACAAATATCAGATACATGATCAGTAAGTACACGATTAACTTCTTCAGGCATAGCTCGATTGAAAGAACGTAGACCCGCTTCAATGTGTGCAACTCGAATGCCCAATTTACTTGCAGCGATCGCACCACTTAAAGTCGAATTAGTATCTCCGTAAAGTACAACAAAATCAGGTGACTCTTTTATCAAAATATCTTCAATCCCCTTAATCATCTCCCCTGTTGCATGGCCATGGCTTTTTCCACCTATACCAAGATAATAATCAGGTTTTGGAATATTCAATTCATCAAAAAAAACCTCAGACATATTGACATCATAATGCTGTCCTGTATGAATAATTATTTCTTGTATCCTAGCACCCGAAGAGTTTAATTCTCTGATATTTCTTGATAAGACTGCTGCTTTTACAAACTGAGGTCTTGCCCCAATTACTGTTACAATTTTCATAATACCTACTTTAAATAACCATGCATTGGCAAACTACAAACTTCTTTAGATAACTTATTAGCAACTGGAAAGTCATTGGCTGAATAGTTAAGATAATGAAAAGCCGGTTGAGCATGCATGCAGGTAGCATAATAGACCATCACAGGAATATTTTTCGCTCTAAACTCTTCAATTATTTTTTCTCTTTGTTCAGTCTTAACTGTATACTGAGCCCAAGAGGATGTGTATCCATGAGGAAGCTCAGGCAATACTAAACTTTTGGGTAAAATTTGACTATAATTAAGTGCCGCTCTGTTTCTATTGTCTAATTCTATTGGAAACTCTTTCAATTTTTCCAACAAGATTGCAGCTTGAATAGTATCAAGGCGACTGTTCACACCTATTCTTATATTATTGTATTTGTCACTTCCTTGTCCATGAACCCTTAGTGACCTTAACTGTTCAGCATATTCGTCGTTGTCCGTAAATATAGCTCCACCATCACCATAACACCCGAGAGGTTTAGCCGGGAAAAAGCTTGTTGTTGCTATATCTCCAAACGAGCCTGCTTTTCTACCGTTAATGGAACCACCAAAGCCTTGCGCAGCATCTTCAATAAGCTTTAAATTATATTTCTCTGCAATTCTTTCTATTTCTGGATAATTCGCTGGTAAGCCAAATAAATCGACAGCTATGATGGCTTTTGGCTTCAAATCACCACGAGAAATTGTTTCTTTAATCCGAAGCTCAAGATCAATTGGGCAAATGTTAAAAGTCTTTTCATCGGAGTCAACAAAAACCGGAGTTGCGTTAGCAAATGCGATTGTTTCAGCAGTAGCAAAAAATGTAAACGTAGGACAAAATACCGCATCACCATCTTCTATACCAAGAGCCATCATTGATAATGTAAGTGCGTCAGTACCATTTGCACAAGTGATACAGTGTTTAACGCCAACATAATCCGCAAGCCTTTCTTCCAATTCGAAAACTTCGGGACCCATAATATACTTACCATGTTGAAGCACGGCATGGATACGAGTATCTATTCTTTCTTTTAGGTGATTATACTGTGCTTCTAAATCAATAAAATGCATTTTCTTACTCTGAAATTAAACTTAACTGCTCGCCTTGCAAGCAATACTTTTGTTGTGTATGTGGACAAGTTATTTCACCGTCACCTTTTAATGGTAAATCTAGCTTTTCTCCATAGGCACTCATCCAACCAATTTGTTTTGCAGGAACACCGACCATTAATGCAAATGGCTTGACGTCTTTATTTACGACTGTGCCGGCGCCAATGAATGCATACTCACCAATAGTAATACCGCAAACAATCGTACAATTAGCACCAAGAGTAGCACCTTTCTTAATAACTGTGTCGAGGTATTCATTCTTTCGTTCAATTAAAGATCGTGGATTATACACATTGGTAAAGACCATACTTGGTCCGCAAAATACGCCTTCTTCTAAGTGCACATTATCATACACAGATACATTATTTTGGATTTTACATTTATCACCAATGGTAACTTTATTGCCAATAAATACATTTTGACCTAAAGATACGCTCTCACCAACTTTGGCTCCGCTACAGACATGAGCCCAATGCCACACTCGGCTATCCACACCTATTTGAGCACCTTCGTCAATGATAGCCGTATCATGTTTAAAATAACTCATATTAGAACTTTCCTAACTTCTGTAGTAATGGATGTTGATTACTAGAATCCGCTACTATTCTTTCAACTCTGATCTTTTCAACAGTCTCTATAGCGACCCTATTTTCTTCTAAACCGTAGCCATTCCCTGCAAGAATATTCTGATAGCTTTGAGTGTGTAAATCAGTAAAGCCCCCCGAAAACTCCAACTCCTCACCTTCAATGTCTATGCTTCGATAGGTCTTCTTCTCTCCTTGAATAGCATTATCAGGCAAGTTATTTTCATCTATAGAGAGAAACCATTTCACTCTAGCTTTTTCATAAACAAGATAGCCGGCAACTGTCTTTTCATCACGGTAATGGACTTCACTATCTTTAATATCACCAAAAACAAAGTGAAGCATATCAAAAAAATGAACACCTACATTGGTTGCTACACCACCTGATTTGTGGTCAAAACCTTTCCAAGATTTGAGGTACCATTTACCACGTGATGTCATGTAGGTTAAATCGACATCAAATACTTTCTCTTTTGGAGATCGAGCTACCTTTTCTTGTAAGGCAATAATTGATGGATGCAAACGAAGTTGAAGTATAGAGTTTACTTTTGCTCCATATTTATTTTCATACTCTTTAAGAATATCGATTTCTGAAGCAGTTAGAACTAGTGGCTTCTCACAAATAACATCAATGCCATTTTTCAAAGCAAACTTCATTTGTGGCGCATGAAGATAATTTGGGGTACAAATTGAAATATAATCTAACTTATTGCCCTTTAATGCTTCATCTTCAACAAAAGCAGCAAAGTCTTCAAACTCCGTAAAGAATTCTGCATTGGGGAAATGCATATCCATAATACCAACAGAGTCTGCGATATCCATAGCAACAGCCAAATTATTATTCGTATCTTTAATTGCTTTTAAATGTCTAGGAGCAATGTAACCAGCGGTACCTATTAGTGCAAACTGCTTCATGATGAAATATTCCTACTATAAATTAAAGGCGGATGTCAGCTTCAGTGTGATGCAATACATGTTTAACGTCGTATACAATATGTTCCGGCTTACATAAACCTCGAATAGCATTTATTCCCATACTTTTTGTTTCACTATGATCAACTGCCAGAATTACAGCATCATATTTCCCGCTTTCTAACGTATCAGTGAGCTCAATACCATACTCATGCATGACTTCCTCTTTAGACGCCCAGCTATCATGTACGTCAACAGTCATATTGAAGTCCTTTAGCTCCTTGACAATGTCAATAATTTTAGTATTACGCACATCTGGGCAATCACCTTTAAACGTAAAGCCTAAAATAAGCACTTTTGCTTCATCAATATGAATTTTTTTACTGGCCAATTTTTTCACTAATTGTGTAGCTACATACTCACCCATACCATCATTAATACGACGACCAGCAAGAATCACTTCTGGTCGATAGCCAACCTCTTGGGCTTTGTGGGTAAGGTAATAAGGGTCAACACTAATACAATGACCACCAACAAGGCCTGGTTTGAATGGTAGAAAATTCCATTTTGTTCCAGCAGCTTTTAAAACTTCTTCGGTATCAATTCCAAGCTTATTAAAGATTTTTGCAAATTCATTAATGATTGCAATATTTAAATCTCGCTGTGTATTTTCAATAACTTTTGCTGCTTCTGCTACCTTAATAGACGAAGCTTTATGTGTACCAGCATCGACAATCGATGAATAAACAGAGTCTACATAATCTGCAATCTCAGTTGTAGAACCTGAAGTGATCTTCATAATCGTTGTTAGACGATTTACTTTATCACCTGGATTGATCCGTTCAGGGCTATAGCCAGCAAAAAAATCTTTATTGAAAATCAAGCCAGATAGTTTTTCAATAATCGGAATACATACTTCTTCTGTAGCACCTGGGTATACCGTAGACTCAAATACAACAACATCTCCTTTAGAAACCACTTTAGCTAGTGCTTCTGATGCCTTTTTTAAAGGAGTCAGATCCGGAGTATTATCATCTGTTATAGGAGTAGGAACTGTCACCACATAAAAATTGCAATTTTTTATATCACTTAATTCACACGTATAAGATAGGTGTTTTGCTGACTCTAATTCTTCATCAGTACATTCTAACGTTGAATCCGTTCCATTGGTCAGTTCTAAAACTCGTGGTGCATTAATATCAAAGCCTATCGTATTGTACTTTTTCCCAAATTCTACAGCTAATGGTAGCCCTACATACCCAAGCCCAATAATACCAATATTTAGATTTTCTAACGTCATTTTATTTTCTCAATTTTATAAATTCAATGGTAAGCCAATTTCTTTATTATCACGTGCAGAGCGATAAGTACTGATCAATAGCTCAAGTGACTTAAGGCCTTCCCTACCATCAGTTTCAGGTTCAGCCTTACCACGTAAAACATCGGCAACATTTTGGAAATAAGGAGGATGACCAAAACCATAAACGGAAGTTGTTTGATAATTAGCATTTTCAATCTCAGTATCATAGTCTTTCTCTTCAGAGAAATTCCATTCTTGAATTTCATTGACAGCAACCCCACCTATGCGCGCTGTACCTTTTTCGCCTAAAATAGTAATCGAGCCTTCTAGGTTTTGAGGGTATGTACACATAGTCACAGCCATAGAGCCTAAAGCCCCATTACGCCATTTGATATTTACTACTCCAGTATCCTCCACATCAATATCTCGATGAGTTGACGTCATTGCATGAATTTTTTCAACGGGACCAATCAACCAATGCATCAAGTCTACATAATGTGTAGCTTGATTCATAAAAGCCCCTCCATCCATATCCCAAGTACCAGACCATAATGCACGATCATAGTACTCCTGAGGGCGAGTCCAAAATACATTCAAATGTACCATATGAATTTTACCAAAGCGTTTCTCTGAAACTGCTCGCTTTAAAAGCTGCAAAGTTGAGTTGCGTCTATTTTGTTTAACAACAAACAAACGTACGTTTGCCTCGTCGCAAGCTCTAACCATATCTAAACCATCTTGCCATTTAGTTGCCATTGGTTTTTCAGTAATCACGTGAACCTTAGCCTGCGCAGCTTTTATAGTCTGTGATGCATGAATACCGCTAGGAGTGCACAGTGTAACTACATCTAAATCGATACTTTGTAATAAATCATCAAGAGATGAATACCCTGGTACTTGGTACTTTGCAATGTGCTCCGATAGTACATTGGGATTATTGTCACACACTGCAACTAACTCATATTCATCAGACAATTGCTGTATAGAACCAAAGTGGTTTTTAGAAATTCGGCCACACCCGACCACAGCAATACGTATTTTTCTTTTGTTTATCATTGGAGTGCCATTCCTTTAACTTAAAAAAATATCTCAGTGCTCTTGGAGCACTGAGACATTCTTGTTGAGTTGATACAATATATTTCGTCTATTCTTTGTTAAATCTATTTTTTATCACTTGAATATGCATAGTTATAATAACCGTAACCATATGAGCTTGACGCTTTCTTTTCAATTGCATTAAAGATAACTCCTTTAACCTCAATTCCAGACTGTTCAAACCTATTACGGGCTATTTCTATCTCTTTTATAGTATTTTGTCCAAAGCGCGCAACCATCAAGGTAGTGCCAGCAAATGCACCAACAATACTAGGGTCTGTAACCGCTAACACTGGCGGTGTATCAACAATTACTAAGTCATATTCTTTTGACGCCCACTCTATAAGCTCAGCAAATCGCGGATGCATCAGCAACTCTGAAGGGTTTGGGGGAACTTGACCACGAGTAATAACTTCTAAGTTTTTTACTGGAGTAGATTTAATTGATTGCGAAAACTCACACTTATTACTTAATAAATCAGAAAGGCCATTATCCCATTTGAGGCCAAAGCTTTGCTGCAAATATCCTTTGCGCATATCTGCATCAATTAATAATACCTTCTGTCCTGTCTTTGCTGCCACAGCAGCAAAGTTTGTAGAAATAAAAGACTTTCCAATACCTGGTGCAGGCCCTGATATCATTAATATATTATTTTTCGCTTCAAGCATTGCGAAATGAAGACTAGTACGTAACCCACGAAGTGCCTCAATAGATAGATCTGCCGGGTTAGACTCAGCGAGCAAAGCTTGTGTTCCCTCACTCAACCTTCTCTTGGATTTAAATCTATTCGTTAACTCCATTTGCAAATCTGACTTTGGAACTGCAGCATAGACAGCTAATCCTATTTGCTCAATCTGTTCTGGAGACTCAACGCCTTTATGTAAGGTAACCCTAATTAATACATATATAACACTAAGCATAAAACCAATAACAGATGCCATTAGTACAATGATCAATTTCTTTGGCTTCACTGGTTTTGTATAGATTTGAGCGTAATCTAAAATCCGAACATTACCTATTGTTCCAGCCTTTATGATACTTAGTTCTTGAACCTTGTTTAATAACTGGATGTATATTTGTTGATTAACCTCAACATCCCGAGTCATCCTCAAGACTTCTCTCTGTGTTTTAGGGAGTTTTTGAACTTGTTTATTTAGTCTTTCTTTTTCCTTTAACAAAGTTTCACGTTTATCCAATAAGGACTTATACGCAGGATGATCTTTAGTAAATCTCTGACTAATTTCACTTTCTTTAAAGGTTAAATCATTTAACTGAGCCTCTAGACCAACCATGACTTTTAGGGTAGATTGAGCTTCAAGTCCTAAATCTATGGACTCATTCTCTTGTCTAAAGTTATTTAGAACATCTTCATACTCTGTTAATTTATTTTTAACTCCTGGCAAATGACCTTGTAGAAAAACCAAACTATTTTCAGCTTCTGCAGAGTTTCTCTTTACATTTTGAAGAAAATAGTTTTGAACAACACTGTTTAATATTTCCTCGACTTTCTTACTATCTTCACCTTCATAACTGAGTTTTAGTATGCCGGTTTTTTTTCCTTGTTCAAAAACAGAAAGGAACCCTTTGAGCTTTTCAATTGCTTCGAAACGACTAATAGTATCTACGTAAAAATCAAATCCTTCACGAGCATGCAGTTCAGATACAAAGATCTTATAACCACCATCTACAACTAACAATTCACCGACACGACCTTCAGAAACAATAACATCGTCCCTAACAAGAGCATATACTCCAGTTGACTCACTTAAAGTACGAATAGAGTGTTTATCATTGTTGTATTTTTCAGGCACCTGAAACCTGTCAATTTGTATGCTATTATTATCACCTCGAAGTCTAGCAATACCTTTACCAATAATAGGGAAGTATCCAGGTGATACAATTGTAGTTAAGTTAAACTTATCTACTGTATCACCAAGAATCATTCTTGACTTTATAATTTCAACTTCTGTTGTGGATGAGGATTCCTTAGAAAAGACCTCTCCCATATCTCCCAACATAGAAGATATTCCACCACTACTTTTTTCTTCAATTTGAATTAATGCATCAGCTTTATAAATCGGTGTAGAAATTAGGGCAAACGCAACACCACCTACAAGAGAAATTGCGGTTGAAATAACAATCAGCCATTTGGCATCAATCAATGACCCAAATAGCTTTCCTAAATCAATTTCATCTGATTTTTCAATTTGTGATGAGAAAGGTTGTTTTATTGTCATCGAGTTATTATTTCCTGAAACTAGTACTATTTTTATCGAGTGGTTTATTCTAAATAAACAGCCTTAACCCATGCCATCGGCTAACTTACAGTTTTTTCGCCCAAGCTTGTGCTGCTTCATCAATCAATATATAAGCGTGTTCAAAAGCTTCTCGGCTTTGGCGGTAAGGGTCGGGGATATCTTGTTGACCAATCCATTGTCCGAACAACATAGTCTTTCCTCTGGCTTCTGGAGAAATTTCAGTTAGCGCCTCCATATGCCCTTTTTCCATCACTAAGATCAGATCGTATTGTGCGCAAAGCTGTGAAGTGACTTGCTGTGATTGATGACCTTCCAAATCAACACTATTTTCCGCCGCAACAAGAATAGCTGTTTCATCTGCGGATTTACCAATCAAATGGCTTTTTTCAGCAGCGATACCTGCTGATGCTACTTGCTTATGTGGTATTAATTTTTGTAACACTCGCTCTCCAGTAGGGGAGCGACAAATATTACCAACACAAACTACAAGAATTTTATCAAACATAAATTACTATAAACCATATAAACTGGGCCACATAAGCATGTGGCCCTATATTCAACCTATCTTGACTTAAGGCCAGTTACGAATACGTAAAACACCTTCTGTCAACTCGTTGAAGCCAGTGATAGTAGGAACTAACTGTCCAATCACACGATTCCAACGACTGATCGGTGCAACAGTCACATAAACAATATCATAGGGTTTAAGATCAAACTCTGTTCCGATAACTAGGGCAGATGCATCATCCATATTCAATTGGTAGATATCAGCCATACGTTGAGATTTGTCATCTGAAGTACGAATGACGAATACGCCCGTAGCATCCGCAGAAAACTGGTTAATGCCACCAACATGTCCAAGAGCTTCAGTTAAACTCATACCAGCACGATCAATTTTGAGCAATCTAGGCTCATTGACTTCACCCATTACAAACACTTTTTGATTATCATTACGCGGAACATGAACAATATCTCCGGCTTGTAATAATCTGTTTTGAGTTAAATCACCGCGTTGCATTAATCCATATAAAGAAACATTCTCTTCAATACCATTGCGCGTCAACGATACGTTTCTCCAATCTGCATTCTCAGAAAGTCCACCAGATCGGTTTACGGCATCAAGCAGTGTCAGAGGAATATTGGTAATTGCTTGTTGTCCAGGACTCGACACTTCTCCCGTAATATATGTCTTTTTTGAACGAAAGGCTGCAACACTAACATCTACTTGCGGACTTTCAATATATTGTGCCAGACGTTTTGCTATATCCGTACGAATTTCACGAACACTTTTCCCTGCAACTTCTACTGTACCAATATAAGGGTAGAAAATGGTACCATCGGCATGTACCCAGTTACCCGCTTCAGAAGCACTACGATAAGAGCCTGCAGGAATAGTCAGCTCAGGATGGTCCCAAATTGTGATATTAAGGATATCACCAACACCAACCTTATACTCATATTTTTCAATTTCAATATCTAGTCCTGGGTTAGCTTGAGATATAGACTTAGTTTGACTCTTATAACTAGACACCGTTTGAGCGGTTAAAGGGTAAAGGTTAACAACATCTGAAATATCCGCAGTTTGTTGTTCCTCAGAAGGAAGGATCACATTCTTATCATCGGTAGTAAGGTGCGTGCCTGGAGTAGTACAGCCAACTAGTAAAGCGGGC
>NZ_JBLWVE010000026.1:0-19346 GCF_048268645.1 Brumimicrobium sp.
GCATCTACCTCAACTTCATAGTAATAAAAATCATACTGGGTCGGATCCATAGCTCCCAACATCTCCAACTCACGAACGGTTAAATCGAATATCTGTAACCCATCGGTGTTGTCATCACATAATCGCAAGGGTGAAGGCTCAGTTAATATCGGACTGTTGCGGACTTCTAAGTTCAATCTTATAACAGCGTTACAAGACGTATTCATACCCTCAATTCTTGCGAAGACTACATCATTAAATGGATCGTCGTTAATATAAGGGTCGGTAAGTTCGTTTAAGTCATTCTGGGCGTCTAGTTCAGTTGGGTGATAGGTTACTACTAAATCTGGATCGCCATTTGTAATGTCGTCATCTGCGTCGTGTAAGTTGAACGGGGCAAAACCATCATTATCGGTATCGCAAGTAATTAAATCTAATGGTGTTGGGTTCACATTCGGAGGAAGCTCCATAACAATCTCAAAGTTCGTAACCGAATAACAATCTTCATCCAGTCTATTTTCTACTCTTGCATGAAGTGTAATCTGAGTTGTTGTCACCATATATGGCTGCGGCAAAGGATTGTCTCCAGTATCTGCATCAGCAGCGCTTTCGTGATAAGTAACATAAAGTTCATTCGGGTCTTGTCCAGCCAAAATATCGGCAGAAAAAACAGCTTGTAAGTTTACAGGCTCACTTCCGGTATTATCTTGATCACATATATAATAAGGACTAGGAGGAGCTGTTGCAAAAGCAGATACAAGTAAAATTTCAAAAGAATCTACAACAAAACAGGTGTTATTTGCATTTTGAATCCTAACCCAAATTGTTTCATTGTTTCCTACAATAGGGTACGCATCGGCGGGGTTTATAAATGGAGTTCCATTTTCTGCCTCTGCTTGGCTATGGTGGTAAGTAATAACAAAATCGGTATCCTGAGTTCCTAAAACCACAGCATCATTTTGTGTTAAGTCAAAAAGTGCAGCAGAACCGCCATCGTCACAAAGTCCCAAATCTTGCGGAGGGTTAGCGATAATAGGTTGCGGGTTGAAAAGAATATTAATACTGTCTGTTATAATACATCCATCTTGATTCACTTCAACAGTATATTCACCAGAGTTGGGAGCGGTAGCTGTATAAGTACTATTAGTAGCTCCAGGAATTATAACACCATCAAGGAACCATTCATAAGTAAGATTTGGAACATCACCCGTCTCTGTATCTAAAACAATAGGATCATCTTCACAAGTTTCAACATCCTCTCCCAAATCAACTTCTATATCCGATTCTCTAGTTACCGTAACAGTATCAATATCAGTTATGGTAATCCCATTACAATCGGTATATTCGGCCTGTGCAGTAAACGTTGTAGTTTCATCAACACAAACAGTAATAGAAGGATCACTGCTAATAAAATTTCCAGCCGCATCTCGCCAAGAAAACGAAACATTAGACGGTCCATTAGGGGTAAATCGCCAAGCCTCTTCACTAGCAGACCAGTTTCCTGTATTTCTTCCTGGAGGAGTATATCCTACAGTTCCATTCCAGTTTTGAATACCAATAGCTCCTCGACCTTCCTGAAAACCATTACAAGGAGTTCTATCTTTAACAAACACATCAATTGCATTTGTAGTTTCATAAAGAATTATCTGGTATGTTTGTGGAACACCACCACTTGTACCACAAGAATAATGTCCTAAATTATACATATTAAAAACAAGCATTCTACAAGGGAACGTACCAATTACCTCATAGTTAATAGACCAACCACTAAAGGAGTTTGGAGGATATGTATCCTGCAAAACACCCATAATACCTAATACGGCACGAGCATCGGTAGTAGTTCCAATATTTCCAGGAATATTACGATCGCCATTGGCTCCAAGAACATAGCCAGCACCAGCACTCGGTGTATACCTACCGTTAGGAACTTCTCCTGCAATACTAAAAGTTATACTTCCGTTTGAACTAATTAAGAGCCTACTATAAGGGTCTCCAAAAAAACAGAAGTCAAAAGGCAACTGTATAGCCTCAGACCAAACATCATCTGCAGTAATATTTGTAGAACCAGAACCTCCTGTAAAAGGAAAAGGCGGATCATAAGGTATAGAAGTTACAGCATAGCTAGTAGTCTCACCAGTTTGAAGATAAGAAGCCGTTAGCGTAGTACACGGGTCGGCACAGGTTACTTCAACATCTGGTCCAGCATTAACATTCGGGCACCCAGGTCCCTGAGCATAAAGGGAAAAGGATAGTAGTAAAAATAAAAACCCGAGGTATTTTTTAGGGCATAAGTTTGTCATGATATAAAGAAATAAAATTCCGTGGGGGAAATTAAGAAAATTTTGTGAATACACTCGACCTCTACAAGGAAAATATGAACTTTGAAGCATCTTTAACAATTTGCGATTCTGTATCTTTGCAAACTATCTAAATAAGAAAAGTTTTAAAATTGATGGATTTAGAAAAAACACTTAAAACCATAGAGGAAATGGGTGATGATCATATCAGCTCCTCTTCTGAAACTCCAATGCGTCCCGATGCTTTTGAACTCAGCGATATTGAAAAAATAGCATTAATCAAAGAAGACGTGCGGAATATTATGGAGACCTTAGGCTTAGATTTATCTGATGACAGCCTTAAAGGAACCCCAAACCGAGTAGCAAAGATGTTTGTACAGGAAATTTTTGGTGGATTACATCCAAACCGAAAACCAAAAGCATCCACTTTCGACAACAAGTACAAATACAATGAAATGCTTGTAGAGAAAAATATAACCCTCTACTCCACTTGTGAACACCACTTACTTCCAATAGTAGGGCAAGCACATATAGCCTATATTTCTAACGGAACTGTTGTTGGCCTTTCAAAAATGAACCGAATTGTGGATTATTACGCAAAACGACCACAGGTTCAAGAGCGCTTAACTATGCAAATTGTAAAAGAGCTTCAGCAAGTATTAAATACCGAAGACGTTGCATGTGTTATAGACGCAAAACACCTATGTGTAAACTCCAGAGGTATTCGAGATATCGATAGCAGCACGGTAACTTCTGAATTTGGAGGTGCTTTCAAAAATTCTGACACTAGAAAAGAGTTTTTGGACTATATAAAATTAGATACAAAGTTTTAAGAAGCCTTAGAAGTTTAGTGCCTGATGATGAGTACTTGGTTACGGGCGGAAAATGTAAAACATTTTAATTAAAATCTCATAGAAGCTAATTTCAACTTGTAACCATGCTATTACCTCTTAATACAAGAAGCACTGAGAATTAAAGTAATTTGAATCTTTAGAAAAACTATAAATATAGGTTGCTGAGCGACGTCGAAGCACCGAATAGCAAGTAACAAATTCCTAACCTGAAACTTGAAGTTTTGAAACAGCACGATTTACACATATACAATTCACTTACCAAAACAAAAGAAAAATTTACACCTATACATGAAGGAGCTGTTGGCATGTACGTTTGTGGCCCCACCGTATACAGCAATGTACATTTAGGAAACTGCCGTACTTTCCTATCATTCGATCTGGTATTTAGGTATTTGAAGCATCTTGGATATAAAGTTCGGTATGTAAGAAATATTACCGACGCTGGGCATTTGGAAAACGATGGCGAAAGTGGCGAAGATCCGATTTTAAGAAAAGCACGAATCGAACAATTGGAACCGATGGAAGTTGTTCAGCGATACACTGTGGATTTTCATACCACTATGGCAAAATTCAATGCACACCCTCCAAGCATTGAACCTACTGCCACTGGACATATTATTGAACAAATACAAATTGTTGAAAAAATTATTGAAGAAGGTTTTGCCTACGAAACAAACGGCTCTGTCTATTTTGATGTTTTGAAGTTCAACAAAACCTACGAATACGGAAAGTTGAGCGGACGCAATCTGGAAGATATGATAGCCAACACTCGTGAGCTTTCAGCACAAACAGACAAAAAAAACCCTCAAGATTTTGCACTTTGGAAAAAAGCCGAACCCCAGCACATAATGCGTTGGCCTTCGCCTTGGAGTGACGGGTTTCCTGGCTGGCACCTTGAATGTACAGCAATGAGCACTAAGTATTTAGGAGATAATTTTGACATCCACGGAGGCGGAATGGATCTTAAATTTCCACACCACGAATGCGAAATTGCCCAAGCTGAAGCTTGTAATCATATTTCACCCGTAAACTATTGGATGCATGCCAACATGCTTACGCTCAACGGCAAGAAAATGTCTAAGTCTACTGGAAACTTTATTCTTCCAGACAATATGTTTACAGGGGAAAACGACATCTTAAGCAAACCTTTTTCACCAACAGTTACTAAGTTTTTTATGTACCAAGCCCATTACCGAAGCATTTTAGACTTCAGTAGCGAGGCTTTGGAAGCTTCGGAAAAAGGATTTAACCGATTAATGGATGCTTACCGCATGCTGGATAACACTGAAACTTCAGAAAAAACAAGTCTTGACATTACTAGCTGGAGAAAATCTTGCTACGATGCGATGAATGATGATTTTAACAGTCCTATTCTCATAGCTCATCTTTTTGAAGCAGTGAAGTTTATTAATGCTTTAAAAGAAGGTAAAGAAACCATTTCGACAGAAGAATTAAAGCTGTTGAAACAAACAATGCACGACTTTTTGTTTGATGTCCTGGGCCTACAAAATGTTGCAGGTGAGAATTCACAAGATGGTGAAAAACTAACTGGAGCTGTCGAACTTCTTATCGAACTCAGAAATCAGGCTCGAGCCAACAAAGACTTTGCCACTAGTGATAAAATAAGAGACCAACTTGCGGAGAAAGGAATTCAGTTGAAAGATGGGAAAGAGGGGACTACTTTTCAGTTATTTAATAATGTATAATGAATAATGTTTGATGCTGAATTTATGAGTTATGAAAAATAAAAATTCTAATATTCTCAGCTAGCGTTTTCGATTTGGATTTCGATTTCGATTTGAATTTCATTTCATCCTATTATGAGTTATAATTTGAAGAAAATCCTAATATCTCCTTTTATCCTGTTAATACGGGGATATCAGAAATTTATATCTCCATTTACTCCTAGTACATGTCGCTACGCCCCTACCTGCTCACACTATACAATTGAAGCACTCGAAAAACACGGCTTGTTAAAAGGCGGTTGGTTAGCAGTTAAACGCATTGGCAGTTGTAATCCTTGGGGAGGGTCTGGTTATGATCCCGTTCCTCCGAAAAAAGCAAAATGATTGTTCGTGAAAACGACTTAGGACAAAAGGACTTAAGATGTATGACTATCTCCGTTTTTACAGAAAGAATACTTTTTACACCATTTTGTCATACATCCTACGTCTTACCGTCATAAGTCAATTTCAGATGTCTTCACGGATAAGAATAAAAAGAAATAAGTTTATCGTTCGCAATACTTTTTGGCTTTTGCTATCTTTACGCGGCGCACTAAAATACCCACTATGCACTATTTAACAATTACTTGGAATCCTTCTGAAGGCATTGATTTAGGCTTCTTCATGATTCGCTATTACAGCCTTATGTTCGTCGTTGCCTTTAGTTTAGGTTGGATTTTGACTAAAAAGATCTATGAGCGTGAAGGTCAGCCACAAGAAATGCTCGACAAACTTTTCATCTATATGGTCGTGGCAACATTACTAGGTGCAAGACTAGGGCACGTTATCTTTTATCAACCTGAATTATTTGTGCAAGATCCAATTTCGGTGTTTTTACCAATAAGTACAGTGCCCGAATTTGAATTTACTGGTTTCCAAGGCTTGGCAAGTCACGGCGCGGCAATTGCCTATGTTATCGCCATGCTTTATTATAGCAAAAAAGTTATAAAAAAACCATTTTTCTGGGTTATGGACCGCATCGTTATTGCTGTAGCAGCTGGTGGAACTTTTGTTCGTATCGGGAACTTTATGAACTCTGAAATTATAGGAAAGCCTTCGGGCGATTTCCCACTTGGTGTTCGTTTTGTTCACGAAGCCATACGCCCTTCACAAGCCATTCAAGCTACAGGAATACAAGACCCAGCAAAAGCTTATGACGCCATAGTACACAATCCTCAATTTTCTGAGCTGTTAAACTCGGTTCCTTTTAGACACCCCGCTCAGCTGTACGAAGCAGCTGGATACATAATTGTCTTTTTAGTTTGTTGGTATTTGTATTGGAAAACCGAACGCAGAAAACAGATTGGCTACATCTTTGGAGTGTTTTTAATTCTTCTTTTTATGGTGCGCTTTATCGTCGAGTTTGTGAAGGAAAGCCAAGGTGGTTTTGAATCATTTCTAGGAGTGTTTTCTACTGGGCAATGGCTCAGCATCCCTTTCATTATTGCAGGGATCTATATCATGTGGAGCGCCTCAAAAAAATCTCCCAAACCTATAAACGAAGGTTCTTAAAAACTTCTAAACACCCCAAATCCAATAAGAAAGTCTGGTAAGTCATAAAATCTATTCACAATGAAAAAAATATTTACTTCGATAGCAATTATCGGCGCTCTATTAACTTTTTCTAATTGCAAAGACTCTGCATCTACAGACAACAAAAGCCTTACGCGAGAAATTACTTTTACCAAACAAGGTGAACTTAATTTAATAAAAGCAGAAAATGATTCTATAATTACAAAACTCGACATAGAAATTGCCGATGACGATTATAAAACACAAACAGGATTGATGTACCGTCGATCTATGGCCAAGAATCAAGGAATGCTATTCATTTTTAAAGATTCGCAAATTCGTTCTTTTTATATGAAAAATACTGAATTTGCCTTAGACATCATATATTTCAATTCAGAAAAAGAAATTATAAGCATCCGCAAAAATGCAAAGCCCTTCGATGAATCATCACTTCCTTCCGAAGCCCCTGCGCAATTTGTATTAGAGGTAAACGCAGGACTTTCTGACAAATGGAATCTCACCACTGGAGATACGTTTCAACTTATTCAAGAGAATTAAGAATCGACTGTTTCCAATTTCAGTAATTTCGCTATCGTAATGACCAATAGTTATAACTATTGGGCATTACGATAATTATAAGTAGCTTTGAAATAAAAACAATGTTTACTAGAATTATCGAAAATAAGGTTCAGGAAAAACTAAGAAGCGGTAAAGCTATAGTAGTGGTTGGAGCGAGACAAGTGGGTAAGACCACCCTATTGAAAGGCATCCTGAAAGAGATGGATTATTTATTTCTCGATGGAGATGACCCTACAACAAGAAACTTGTTATCAAGTCCCAATACAGAAGAAATTAGGACTCTATTAGGCGACAATAAAAATGTATTTCTTGACGAAGCTCAAAGAATACCAGGAATTGGATTAACCTTAAAAATAATTACAGACCAATTTAAAGATGTTCAACTATTTATTAGTGGCTCATCATCATTTGATTTAGGAAATGAATTGAACGAGCCCTTAACTGGAAGGAAATGGGAATACGAACTATTTCCAATTGCTTGGGAAGAATATGAAAAAAAAATTGGATTTTTAAAATCAGAACAGCAACTCACAAACCGATTACTTTATGGCTTCTACCCAGATGTAATTAACAATCAGGGAAACGAGAAAGAGACATTAAAAAACCTAGTTAATAGTTATTTGTATAGAGATATTTTGGCTTTTTCGGACATTCGAAAACCAGAAGTTCTCGAGAAATTACTACAAGCGCTTGCATTGCAAATGGGAAGCGAGGTAAATTATAATGAACTGTCGCAACTAGTTGGAGTAAATAAAATTACAATACAAAAATATATCGAAATACTAGAACAAGGCTATATCGTATTTAGGCTCAACAGTTTCAGTCGAAACCTGAGAAATGAGATTAAGAAATCTAGAAAGATTTATTTCTATGATAATGGTGTCCGTAATATGATAATTGGTGATTTTAATCCGCTAGATCTACGGTTGGATAAAGGAGCGCTATGGGAAAACTTCTTGGTTTCGGAAAGGCGAAAACAAAACATATACAAGGACACATTTGCAAAAATGTATTTCTGGCGAACCAAACAACAACAGGAAGTTGACTTTCTAGAAGAGAAAAATGGTGTTATTCTAGGATATGAATTTAAGTGGGAAACTAAGGGCAAAAAGATGAAGCTCCCACAAACGTTTGTAGAAACATATAATGCAAAGAGCTTTGTAATAGATACTAATAATTTTAGAAGTTTTGTGAAAATTTAAAAGTTGCTCACTCAAGCTTCATATTTTGAAGTACTGCCTCCCGTGCCGCAGCTGATAAAGAGTAAATCAATTTTTATTTCCAAAAACTCGCACGAATACGTTCTGAATAGATATTTATGTGTCCCTTCACCCTCTAATACGTTGCTAAACCTTAGATTATACGTTGAAGCATATATGTGTCTAGGTTCGGAAAGTATCTGAAGATACTCAGAACAAGATTGGTTCTATTATTAACACCACAGACGCTCAATCTTATCTGCTTTCAAAATCAGAACCGTGACGTTGAATAAAACTTCTTATAATTTCAGCTGCTTACAAAACAACAAAGCCAACAACACATTTAAACAAAAAAGCAGGCTCGCCATTACTGACGAGCCTACTTTCTTAATTAATCGAAGTTTTATAAGGTTCTATGCTTCAAGAGCTTCTTCTTCCTCTTTTTTAATATCTATTAGATCTTCAATTTTCTTGCGTTTTACCGTATCGTACATAATTGGAGTTGCAATGAATAACGATGAATACGTACCCACTAGAATACCTACTATAATTGCAAACAATAGTCCGCGGATAGATTCGGCCCCAAAAATAAACATAGACAGCAATACGATAAGCGTGGTAAATGAGGTGTTCATTGTTCTTCCTAACGTACTGTTTAGGGCAACATCAATAACACGGTTCATTTTCCAACTTGGGTGTTCCCCAAAGTACTCACGAATACGGTCGAATATAATTACCGTATCGTTCAAGGAGTACCCGACCACAGTAAGGATTGCCGCAATAAACGATTGATCAATTTCCATACTGAAAGGCATAAAAGTATATGTTAATGAGAATATACCAAGCACAATAAGAACGTCGTGGAAAATAGCTGCAACGGCACCTAAACCAAACTGCCACCTTCTAAATCGGAGCAGGATATATAAGAAAACCACAATCAGCGAGCCGAAAACAGCCCAGAACGAATCTCTTTTAATATCATCTGCAATGGTCGGACTTACTTTGTAGTACTCCATTCTACCAATACTTTTACCTTCCTGGTCACCTACAAAAGCTTCGTAGGTCATGTCGGCAGGTAAATCAGCTTTAAGTGTTTCATAAAGCATACGCTCTATTTCCTCATCAATCGCTGTATCGGTTTCTTCAACTTTGTATTTTGTAGTAATCTTCAGCTGATTGTTTCCTCCATACGTTTTTGCTTCTGCACTTCCGAAAGTAGCAATCAAATCATCTTGGATTTTAGCTGAATTTACATCTTTTGCAAAACGAACTGTATATGTACGCCCTCCAACAAAGTCAACGCCTTGGTTTAATCCGTTTGTAAATAAAGACGTTAAACTAATTAGAATTAACACAGATGAAACTATGTAAGCTGTTTTTCTTTTCTTCAAGAATTCGATATTCACATTGGTAAATAGACCTTTTGACATTGAAGTCGTACAAGGTAAATCCTTTCCATTTCTTGTATAAGAATCTATAAACAATCTGGTAATGAAGATTGCTGTAAATAATGCAGTTGCAATACCAATTAATAAGGTAGTAGCAAACCCTTGAATAGGACCAGTTCCGAATACCAAAAGGATTAATCCCGTAAGACCTGTGGTGATGTTAGCATCTAGAATTGAAGACAAAGCATTATTAAAACCATCTTTAATAGCATCTTTTTGCGACTTCCCTTTTGCGAGTTCTTCTTTTATACGTTCAAAAATAAGTACGTTAGCATCTACCGACATACCAATGGTAAGTACAATACCTGCAATACCAGGAAGCGTAAGCACAGCACCTAATCCGGCTAATATTCCGAAGATGAATAAAATGTTAACTAACAAAGCGATGTCGGCATAAACACCTGCTCTTCCGTAGTATCCAATCATCCAAAGTAGCACAATTATAAGTGCTATTGCAAATGACATAACACCACTATTAATAGCTTCGTGACCAAGTGTTGGTCCAACTACTTCCGCTTGAACGATGTCTGCTGAAGCTGGTAGTTTACCTGCGCGAAGTACGTTTGCTAAATCCTGACCTTCGTTAACTGTAAAGTCTCCAGAAATCTGGCTACGACCTCCTGCGATAGGGCCTGAAGTAACTCCAGGAGCAGAATATACAATATCATCAAGTACAATGGCAATCTGGCTTTGGTTTTGGTACGCATTACCAGTCATTTGTTCCCATACTTTAGCCCCTTGGCCATTCATTTGCATAGAAACTACGATTCTACTCATTTGGTCGTATTCTTGTCTTGCATCAACAACAACGTTTCCACCAAGTGGCGGCACCTCATCCCTATTTCCTTTTAACACATAAAGCGCAGTAGTTTCCTCTCCTTTTAATTGTGGGTTTGGTGAAGGCAAGCCCCATACAAATTTTGCAAAACGCATTTCTGTAGGTAGCAATGAACGTACTTGAGGCATACGCAAGTAACCGTTTACCGCTGCAGTATCTTTTAATCTGAAAGTAGCAATAACTGGACTTCCTTGGTTTCCAAGAGAGACCATTCTAGAAAGAATTGGGTTCGCCTTATTATCATCTACCAGTGTATCTTTAACATCTTGTCCACCTAGAAGTTTACTTACGTCGTCTTCTTCGGCAGCTTCGGTTGTATCTTCAACAACTTCAACAGTTTCTTTTACCGCTGTTTTACCGCTTTTAGCTAATTCAATTTCGCCAGCTCTATTGTCTGCAGCTTGTAAGAAACTAGCTACTTCTTCAAATTTATAAACATCCCAGAATTCAAGCTGAGCAGTGCTTTGAAGCAATTTCTTAACTCTACTTACATCCTTAGCACCTGGAAGTTCCACCAAAATACGGGCAGATTTCCCTAAACGCTGGATGTTTGGTTGTGTTACACCAAACTTATCGATACGTTTTCTAAGTACCTCAAAAGCTGAAGTAATAGACTCATCGATTTTTCTTTCAATAATAGGCTTCACCTCAGCATTGGTCATTAATGGAGTAATGCTTTCTTCTAAATTCTTATTAAAGAAAACATCTGGAGAAGCTAATGTGTTTTCGCCTGGAAGCGCTTCAAAAGCCTTAAAGAAAGACTCTAAATATGTATCCTGACTAGCTTTTTGAAGTTCTGTGGCATTTTCTAAAGCTTGGTTAAAAGCAGGATCTTTCGAATGGTTTGCCAATCCTCTCAAGATATCCTTTACAGAAACCTCCAGAATAACGTTAATACCCCCTTTAAGATCGAGACCTTTATTAAGCTCTTTATCTTTTGCGGTATTGTAATCAATTCCTAAAAACACTGGAGAAACTCCAACAGAATCAAGGTAACGAGCCTCTGCGGCTTCTCTTAAATCTGGTTCATTTTCAGAATATTTGCTTTGTGCAAATTCTTTAGCTTCACTTTCTACTTTACTGGAAATAAACGTAAAAGAAAGCTGATAAATACTCACCAATCCGAATAGAATGGCGAATACAGTAATTAATCCTCTATTTTGCATGTGTAAATTATTTTTGGTCAGATTTTTATCCCGAAATTTTCGAGAGCGCAAATATATAATTTGCTGCCATATCTAACAATTAAGATTATTTTATAAAAAAATAAATTTTTGGAAAGCTGAAATTGGGGAAGCAAAGTGTACTTCCTAGCAAATGGGGCCTGCCCTTACCTCGGGAATTATGTGTTCAAATTCCGTTATAAATTCGGGAACAACTAGGTAGTTGGTAATATCTGCACTTTCGAAATTATCTTTTGGAGTGAAGTTAATTTCGGAGGTAGCTAAAGAAATTCTCGGTTTTAAATATTGATCGGCAAGTGAATTTACTTCTACGAGTATTCCTTGAAAACCGATATCGGACCCTAAATCTGTTTGGATCTGGACAATTTCTAATTTGTAGGTTGAAGGGCTATTACTGAAGGGAAATTGAGAAGAATTGTCATCCTTATTAAAGGCGGTATCGCTCAAGTCGAGCTTGTTATACCTGTAAAGTAAGCTTTTTACAACAGCTACATCGAGGGTACTAAAATAGGTAACTTTAACTTTACCATTAACCACTTCTGATACGTGAACATCATCTACACCTATAGATTTTAACTGCCTAGTTATTTCAGAAATTGTCTTTTTAGCATCATTAGCTGTGATAGAATCGGCACTGAACCTAACAACAATCTCCTGGTTAGGACTTGCTGTTGACTGTTCAAAACCAGCGCCATAAAACGCAAGGGCTATGATTATTCCAGTAATATACCATCTCCAATTCACGCGCCAAATATATAAAAATAAAGACTGTATCACTACAGTCTTTAAGGAATATAACGCAGCTTTTTTTAAAGGTCGTAAGACGATAGGACTGAAGACGTAGGATAAATCCTCCAAAAAAAACAAGCGTCAATCTATCTAAAGGAATAAGTAAAGCACCTAACTTCCTTTTAAGAATATCAACTCAAAATCAATAAAAGTCCAGTCAGTCACACAAGTATTACGGAAATGTTTGGCTAAAGCCAGATTCGCGCAACACTTTTTTAACCACGGGCTAAAGCGCCGTGGTTATTCTATTCTATGGTTTCCTTTAAACAACCCAGTGCTTTAGCTCGGGGAAATAAATAAAATAATTATCGGCTTTAGCCAAATTAAGGCAGAAGTCTATCCACTATTCGGATATTACTCGTTACGGTTAGATAAAGCCCGTACCGTCTCTATTTTTAGAACTCTAGTTCGAAATAGAGACTACTTGCTGGGTTGTCATCTGTAATATCTTCCCCTTTCAAAACTTCACCACTTGCGTTTAGCAGCTTCAAGTTTATTTTCCAATATCCGGTCATCGTGAACGATAGCTTTCCGTTATACATTTTTGTTGCGGCATTATAAACCATATCTTCATTATTTGGAGATGTATGATTTCCCATGGAAGGCATTCTAGGATCAACAGTAACTTTGTAATTTTCAACCACTGGGAAGGTCATCATATTTTCCATTTTGTATAAAACCGCTTGAAAATCATTAATAGCCACTTGTGGATCTTTTGGGTTTACGAATGCCATAATATAGCGCACCTCGTCAGCTCCAGTAAATACTTGAGTTTTTCTAAAACCATCAACCGGTTGCACCACCGACACCCGTTGAGCCATACTCATTGGCTCTCCATTGAAATTATAATTTAAAGCAACCTCCCAGTATTCTGTATCATTTTCTGCCATCTGAAAAACGATATGCCCTTTGTAAACAGTTTCGTTTTCGGTATTCCGTAACATACTATGCGGTCCTGAATGACTCATAGACTCCATATGCATCATTGGCATCCACGTAGGCTCGGCATTGGAAATGTAGTTATTACTCGCCTTATCCAAAATTCGGATAGAAAGTTCGTTATAGCCCACTTCTAAAACTTGTTTTTCAGAATAGATTTCGACAGTATGGTCAGCTTCAGAAAATTCATAAATTTTAATAAGTCCTGCTACAGGGTTCATTGGTGTTGGCTCATCGTCATTGTCCGTAGAACAACTAAGGAATGAAGCCGAAATAATAAGAATTGCGAAAATATATTTAAGTGTTTTCATTTTTATATGAGATTTATATTGTTTTTATTTAATTGAATAAGAAATTGTTAAATAGATATTCCTACCCATTCTTGGTATATTTTTCCAATCGGTATAGGAAGAGTAATAAGTGTCTAAAATGTTTTCAATTCCAGTTTTAACAAAAAGACTATCATTATTTAAGAAGAAACGCTTTCCGAAACTCGCTGAAAGCGTCGCGTACGAAGCAGTTTTGGTTTCGCCATAAGCGGGATTGTAATTAACCTGCTTCCCGGCTCCATTTACAGAAAGTGAAGCTGAGTATTGGTTTTTATAAAAATCGAGGCTACCTTGATATGAAACTGGGCTAATCAACGGTAAGTTTTCATCGTCATTATCCACACCGCGATGATACGAAATTCTACCCGACAGTTTAAAGGCATTCGAAATAGCATATCGACCCAAAAGTGAGGTATTAAATAGCTGCGCATAATCTAAATTTTCGTAAACCTTAACCCCATCGGCTCCAATGGCCATTGGACTCACCAACGGATTAACCGTTCCAATTATATAATTGAAAACGCGAAAGTAGTTTGCTTCGGCAGTAATTTCAAAAATCGGTTTTTCGTACGATATCGAGAGATTGACCTCCGCAGAGCTTTCCGTTTTTAAATCTGGATCGCCTATATAATCGTGGTTATCAAAACTATTGAACAAATAGAAACCATAGCCTTCAGAAACCGACGGCGCGCGCTCGCCATAAGAAATACCTCCATTCAAATGAAAATTGTTCATCATTTGGTGATACTGAGCCGAAAAACTTTTCAGAAAACGAGTGTTTGTCCGATCCATTTCAGGATGAAAAATCTTAAGACTATTCAGTCCAAAGTCATCTGCCACAGTATTTGAATGATAGCTTAAACGAGTAGATAATTTAAGCGAAGACTTTGAAAAAGAAATATTGTCTTCGGCATAAAATCCAAAATCGGTAGTGTGTACATTTGGCCACGTTAGCATAAACATTAAGGCTTCGTTGCTATTTGCAGGATACATTGTCATTTCGGCTATGGATTTATTGAAATAACCGTCTACTTTAAAAAAGAACCGATTCTTTTCTCTTGTGAAATTAGCCTGCGAATAAAACCCATACGTATCACTCCAACCCGGCATGTCCATATGAATTGGCACGTCTGGTCTCGTAGTATCGTCCATCACGTGTTCTATGGTGTTGAAGTACAACTTAGATTCCCAATTCGTCAAACTTCCAAACAAGGTATCCTGATTATAACTTACCGAACCTATGATCGCGCGCGCCAAAGAAACATCCATTGTTAATGCGGGATATCCTACATCTCTAGCTTCGTCGTATATTAAGGTAGCAGAAACAGATTTGTCTTCAGCAAGTTTGTATGCCGTATTGATTGAGAAATTATACTTCTCAAATTGCGAATACAATACCTCTCTATCGCCCCCAGCACTGTAATTATCGGCTTTTCGATAAATCACATCAGTATTTATATAGAATTTTTCATCAGAATAATTTAGTTCTCCACCAAAAGCGCGCATACTGTTGTTGCTTTCGTACGAACTTTCCAACGAACCAGTCCATCCTGTTGGCTTAAAATTACTTTTGTCCAATTTCAAATTAATTCCTCCGCCAATAGTATTTCCGAAAGCCGAACCTTGCTGTCCAGAACCAATTTGCGCTTCTGATAAGTTTGAAACATCGACATACGAAGTTATTGGATCCATCTTGTCTGTACACGCGCCAAAAATTTGCATTCCGTCTATAGTAACAGCCAAGCGTTCAGAACCCATATCGTTCATCGTTGGCTCCCAAGCATAGGCGCCGCGCTTTACCATATTAATACTTCGTGATGACTCCAAAAACTCATCTAAAGACGACATTGGTTTATGCTGCTTTTGATGATCCAACTGTTTGCCAGCTGAAATTACCACCACTTCGTTTAAGTTGATTAACTTTAAGCTATCGGCTGCCACTTCTTGCCCATGCAATTCTGAAACAAAAGCCGTAAAAAGAACCGCTACAAGTAGGCACACCATCGGTATCCCCAATCTTGGAGACACGTAAATAAATGATTTCATTTTAAAAATAGTTATAGGTTTCTATACACCAACAAGAAGTATATCGATTTTAAAAACACATCTTGAAGGAATGAAATGGTCGTTTTCGCTTAGCACAACTAGGTTTATAAACCTCATGAGCATTACAAGCGGGCTTTCATTAGAAAACCACAAAAAACGTCCCTTAAAAAACTATACTATTCGCGGGGGATGAAGAATTTTTGACACATAAAGTGAAGTGTGAAATACTGATGTATAACCCACTTTTTCTGGTGCAATAATATCTGGTATAAATGCTAATTGAAAATCAGAAATATTTTCAAGAATAATAACCTGCGGAATTTCGGTTTTTGAATTTTTATTGTTTAGAGGATTATTTTCATCAGCACCAGCTTCTTTAGCCAATTCTTTACTTAAATAACATTTTCCGTCACAGTTCAATTCTGGTTTGTCTCTATTTTCACATAAATTATTAACAATGTAATCATAATTCACCATATAATCCATTACTGGCCAAAAAGGTTTGGCGAACATTAGGAAGGTAATCGATATGAGAATTACATTTTTCACACTACAAATATACGATTCACTACAAGTTTCAAAAATGACTTTTATCACTTTATTAAATCATACGAAGCAAGCCCAAATATTCACCGAAAAACCATAAAACACAGGGTTCTATCAAGGAAACCGAAATTTCACAAATTTGTCAACTTTTTATTGTTTATAATTTTTAATGTTTTGATTAATAGGTAAGTATATATTTTTTCTGTCAACTTTTTAATTTATATTTTTAAATGAGATTTCTATTTCGCTATATTTACATACTTTAAAAAGCAAATTTAATAACCTCCTAAAATTTTTGCAAAAGATGTCTGTGAAAACCATTACCCCCACACCCCAAACCTTTACTCAAGATGAGGCTTTTAATGCTTCGGTTGATTATTTTAA
Source organism: Brumimicrobium sp. (assembly GCF_048268645.1). Lineage (NCBI taxonomy): Bacteria > Pseudomonadati > Bacteroidota > Flavobacteriia > Flavobacteriales > Crocinitomicaceae > Brumimicrobium > Brumimicrobium sp. The sequence goes on from NZ_JBLWVE010000026.1 coordinate 16,648, forward strand.
AGGTGATGATCTTGCCGCCCGCGTTTGGGTGAACAAATACGCCCTAAAAGATTCTGAAGGCAATATTTATGAAAAAACTCCTGACGACATGCACCGCAGAATTGCGAGTGAAATTGCCCGAATTGAACAGCGCTATATAAACCCATTAACCGAGAAGGAAATATATGATGCTATTAAGGATTTTAAATATATAGTACCCCAAGGAAGCCCAATGGCCGGAATTGGCAATCCGTACCAAGTAGCCTCCCTTTCAAACTGTTTTGTTATTGGAAACGACGGCGATTCCGATTCGTATGGTGGAATTATGAAGATAGACCAAGAACAGGTACAACTTATGAAGCGCCGCGGAGGAGTTGGACACGATCTTTCACACATACGCCCAAAAGGATCTCCAGTAAAAAATTCTGCCCTAACTTCAACTGGTATTGTTCCATTTATGGAACGTTACTCCAACTCTACACGGGAGGTTGCTCAAGACGGGCGTCGAGGAGCCTTAATGCTTTCAGTATCTATAAATCACCCAGACGCAGAAGATTTTATCGATGCTAAAATGGAACAAGGTAAAGTTACTGGCGCCAACGTTTCTGTGCGAATAGATGATGCTTTTATGCAAGCGGTAAAAGACGGAGGAAACTATGTTCAGAAATATCCAATTTTTAGTGAAAACCCAAAGAATACAAACGAAATAGAAGCTGGAAAACTGTGGAAAAAAATTGTTCACAATGCTTGGAAGTCTGCTGAACCTGGAATTCTTTTTTGGGACACCATAATCAAAGAATCGGTGCCAGACTGTTATGCAGACTTAGGCTATAAAACGGTTTCAACAAATCCGTGTGGAGAAATTCCGCTATGTCCTTATGATTCCTGCCGATTACTGGCCATCAACTTATTTTCATACGTTGACAAGCCATTTACGAAGGAAGCTTCGTTCAATTTCGATCTTTTTAGAAAGCACTTGAACATCGCCCAAAGGATAATGGACGATATCATCGACTTAGAATTGGAAAAAATTGACGCAATTATTGCTAAAATTGATGCCGACCCACAGTCTGATGAAATTAAAGCTGTTGAAAGAAACCTTTGGAAGAACATTCAAACAAAAGCTGAAGAAGGTAGAAGAACCGGAATAGGAATTACCGCAGAAGGGGACATGCTTGCTGCATTAGGCATTAAATATGGCAGCCCAGAGGGAATTGAATTTTCAGTAAAAATCCACAAAACCATAGCTATTGAAGCCTATAGAGCATCGGTAAACACCGCGAAAGAAAGAGGCGCCTTTAAATTATTTGATTCTGATCGCGAAAAGAACAATCCATTTATACTTCGTTTAAAAGAAGCGGATGAAAAGCTGTATTACGATATGCTAGAGCACGGCCGTAGAAATATTGCACTTTTAACGATTGCTCCTACTGGCACTACAAGCTTAATGACACAAACTACTTCTGGAATCGAGCCAGTTTTTTTACCAGTTTACAAGCGACGAAGAAAAGTAAACCCAAACGATAAGAATGTTAGGGTAGACTTTGTTGATGAAGTTGGAGATAGCTGGGAAGAATATGTTGTTTTTCACCACCGCTTTAAAGAATGGATGGAAGTTACCGGTATAGACACCAACCAAAATTACACTCAGGAGGAATTAAATAAAATCGTTAAAAACTCACCTTATTACCAGGCCACTTCCAATGACGTGGATTGGCTTAGCAAAGTAAAAATGCAAGGAGCCGTTCAAAAGTGGGTAGATCATTCCATATCAGTTACTATTAATTTACCAAACGATGCTACAGAAGAATTGGTTGGTAAATTATATCTAGAGGCTTGGCAAGCAGGCTGCAAGGGAGTTACCGTGTACCGTGATGGATCCCGTTCGGGAGTTTTAATTTCAAATGATGAAAAAGATGAAGATCAAGAAACCACTCTCACTGCTTTCCCAACAAAGCGTCCAGAAATATTAAACGCCGATGTAGTCCGTTTTCAAAATAGCAAGGACAAATGGATAGCATTTATCGGGTTAATCGACGGAAAACCTTATGAAATATTTACAGGGTTTGCAGATGATGAAGATGGTATTCTAATTCCGCGATGGGTAAATCAAGGATTTATTATCAAGGCTAGAAATGAAGATGGCAGCTCGCGTTATGATTTTCAATATAAAAATAAACGAGGCTATAAAACCACAATCGAAGGACTTTCACACAAGTTTAATCCCGAATTTTGGAATTATGCGAAACTAATATCGAGTACCCTTCGCCACGGAATGCCGATTGAGAAAGCCGTGGAATTAATAAACAGTTTGCAATTAGACACAGAAAGCATTAACACCTGGAAAAATGGAGTTGCTCGCGCCCTAAAGCGTTATGTTGCAGACGGGACGGAAGCAAAAAAACAAAAATGCGAAAACTGTAATAGCACCTCTCTTATTTATCTGGAAGGTTGTTTGACTTGCAAGAATTGCGGATCTTCAAAATGCGGGTAAAAAAGGACATAAGAAGTAAGACCGCTGCGCTATAGGACGTAAGATTGTATAAATGTCAAGCCCCAAAGGTTAGATTGCTTTTTTCATAGCAATACCTCTTATGTTTGATTTCTGAATACGTATCCAAAAATACAATTATTTTAGGCTTTTAAATTTAATGAATAAGAACAGGGAAGGGTTGGCTTTAAAACCTAGACAACATAATCTTGTATGTCCACCTAAAGAT
>NZ_JBLWVE010000027.1:0-15000 GCF_048268645.1 Brumimicrobium sp.
AGCCTGATGGTTGTTCCGCTTTTTGGTCTTATTTCGTTTTCTGGAAGCGCTCAAGAACTTGATCCATATCTTCAAGAATTGATCGAAAAAGGAATCAATAAGAGTCAAACCGTGAAAATCAACAGCATTGAAGAGGAGCAAGCAGTGCTTGATCAGCGCCTTGCAAAATCTACCTTTATTCCAAAAGTAACCCTCAACGGAAGCTTTACTCGCTTAGACGATGACATTACTTTTGATCAAGAAACACAAGATTTATTGCAAGCCACGCAAAAACTATTAATCAAAGAAGCAGTTGGATTGCCTTTTAACTATCCATTGCCAGAAGGGACACCATTGAGAGATGCACCGAACCTTCAAGACAAAAACATATTGAAAGCCTCAGTAGAAATGGACTGGGTGTTGTTTAGTGGATTAGAAGCTACGCATGCCGTCAAAGCAAGTAAACACAAAGCTTCTTCGCTCAACTATTTAGGAATGGCTGAAAAGGATAAGATTGCAATGCAAATCATTCAAGTTTACGATCAATTGGCATTGGTTTATGCTTCAGAAAAGGTATTAACCACTACTGAACGCTATTTAAAAGAACAAGAAACGTTTGTGAAAAGAGCGATAGAAAGTGGATTGGCCACACCAATTGAGCGCAAGAGAATCGAATTAGCACAACAGCAACTAGAAGGGAAAAGACTTGATTTTCACCACAACAAAACACTTTTAGTTGAACAATTAAATCAACTTACAGGCGAAGATAAAGAGCAACTGCGTTTAATGGTTCCACAATTACAATCAATAGGAATCGATAAAATGATGGAAGGTGAAAAAAGAAATGAAATCAAAGCATTAGAAGAGGCAGAACAAGCCATTGTCCACAAATCGAAAATGCAGAAAAGTAATTTCATTCCAAAAGTAGCTGTGAAAGGACATTATGAATTCATAGAAGATAATTTATCACTACTTGATCCAAAATGGTATGTAGGAGTAGGAGTGAAATGGAATATATTCGACGGTACTCAATCGCGCATAAAGGCAAAAAAGACCGAACTAGAAAGTTTAAAATACCGCGAACGAATTGAAGAAGCCGAAGAAATGATTGCATTGAGTGTGATTAATGCTCAAATGAATTACGAAGCAAAATTACAAACCGTAAAAATCATTGAGAAAGAGATAGAGTTGGCACAGGATACTTACAATATGGTCGATCAGCAATACAAAAACAACATGGTTTCAATCACCGACGTATTGAACGCCTTAACGGAGTTAGAGAAAACCCACTTTAAATATCAAGAAGCGGTATTTAATCAACGCAGAGCAATAACAGAATTGCTTCATGCCAACGGAAAATTGAGTTACTAAAAAATTAAAGAAAAAGAAATGAAATCAATAAAAATATTCATCATGAGCAGCCTTGTAGTATTTGGAGTAAGCTCATGCAGTCAAGACGAAAAAATCACAACAAACAGAGGGAAAGTTAAATTCGAAACGATTTCTGTTAGCAGTAAATTAGGAGGACGAATTGCAAAGTTATATGTTGAAGAAGGTCAAGCAGTAAAAAAAGGGGACACCCTTGCATATATTGACATTCCAGAAGTTAGTGCGAAGTTAATGCAAGCAGAAGGAGCAATTATGGCAGCAGAAGGTCAGCTAGATATGGCATTTAACGGAGCGACTTCAGAGCAAATGAATCAAATAGACCAAAAACTAAATTCAGCAAAAGCGCAACTTGAATTTGCCCAACAGTCCTACAATCGATTGGAGAAAATGTATTTAGATTCTTTGGTGAGTCAACAACAATTTGATGAAGTAAGAATGAAATTGACCATGGCACAAGCGCAAGTAGATGCTATTCAAGCCAAAAAAGATGAAGTCACGAAAGGGACACGTTCTGAGCAAATAAATCAAGCGAAAGGTCAGTTAGATCGCGCTATAGGAGCAAAAGAAGAGGTGAGCGTGGCGTCCAATGAAAAGTATCTAATTGCACCAGCCGACATGTCTATTGAGACCATTAGCCTTAAAGAAGGTGAGTTGTTAACGCCAGGATACGCCTTGTTCAATGCTTACAAAAAGAATAGCGTTTACTTCAGATTCACGATTCCAGAATCCAAAATATATGATTTTAAAGTCAATCAAGAACTTACACTTTTAAATCCTTATACAGAGGAAGAGTACACAGCAAAAATCAGTGTGATTAAACAATTGGCACAGTATGCTGATATTACAAGTACATCGCCGTTGTACAGTTTGGATGAATCGATCTATGAATTGAAAATTGTACCAGTTTCTGAACTTCTAGAGCAAACTTTTTACCTCAACAGTACAGTATTAATTCAACAATAGACACCATGAGAAAATTTATAGGATTACTCCGTGTAGAGTTCAAGCGTATCTTTTCGAATAGTGTTCTAATGGCCATCTTCTTTGGAGCTCCGGTACTTTATGGATTCCTGTTTGGATATGTGTATCAACAAGCCAAGGTAGTCGATTTACCAATCGTGATTGTTGATCAAGACAGAAGTCCAATGACGGATAAATTCATTGATGCATTTGAAGACAACGAAGGGTTATTTGTAAAAGACGTGCGCTATTCTGCAGGAAACATCATAGAAGAAATGCCCACAGAACAATATGCAGCGGTGATTACCTTGCCTAGTGATTTCGAAGCGCAATTGTTACAGAAAAAACATCCAGAAGTTCACGTTGATTTAAACATGGCGAATATTTTAAATGCGAACACCGCAAGTAAACATATTCAATCGGTTTTAATGACGCTGAATGCAGGAATAGAAATTGAAGGATTAAAAAAACAAGGAATGCACCCTGACCAAGCGATGGCTTCTTACGAAAGCTTTAAGATAAATTTTAATAAGCTATACAATTCAACAGGAAACTATGTCACGTTTATGCTTCCTGGACTATTGGCCGGAATAATGCAGCAGATTATATTCTTGGCAATGGCCTTGGTTTTTGCTAGGGATTTTGAAGATGGATACTTTGGAAAGTTAGTGGGGCAAAGTAAAAATGCGCTTTACCATATTTTATTAAAAGCAACACCCTTCTTATTGATGTTGCCAATAATGTGGATAGGTATTGCACTCTTCTTGCCTTATTTCAACGTCGATATATCAATTTTTAATGTTCCAATGATGGTATTAGCAAGCTTATTGACTTTTGCTTCGATGGCTATTGGAATGTTGTTTTCCATCGCTATTCCTAATCAGCTGAAGGCAACAGAATTGTTAATGGTGATCTCAACTCCAGCGTTTATTTTAAGTGGATTTACATGGCCAACAATGGCAATTCCTACCGCAATTACAAACATCGCTCAATACATTCCATTGACTCAGTTTTTGGAAGGGTTTAGAAAAGTTGCATTCTACGGTGGAGATTTATCTTCAATCCAAACCGAAATTGGGATGTTGACAGGAATTACTATTGTAGCCTTCATAGCAATGGTAGGATTATTACAATTAAAGATTTACTTATTCAATAAAAAAGCAAAAAAGAATGTAGTCACAGAGGGGTAGTTGTGTTTTAATAGTTTGAACTGCTCCCATAAGGTAGCATCTAACAGATGGTAGTGTTGGGTGCTGCCTTTTTTGTTTTAAATTCAATTTAGGAGTTTTGAAAAAGGAGGAAAGCTTTCGTTTTAGCTGAGTCATTCAGAAAAAATCAATAGAGTTTTAAGCAAAAAAAACTCTGTCCATTGCTGAACAGAGTTAGAATAAAAACAGGCGATCTTTTGTGTTTAACTTAAATCAACATCTTTAATGTCAATATTTAAAGCTTTTGCGACACCTTTTCCATATTCAGGATCGGCTTTATAACAATTTCCAATGTGTCGTTTTTGAATAAATTCTGCAGCACCATTCATGTTGCGGGCAGTGTTTTCAAACAAAACCTGTTGTTGTTCAGGAGACATTATTCTAAACAAATTTCCTGGTTGAGTATAATAATCGTCGTCTTCTCTGTGGTCATAATGAAAAGCATCTCCCTCTAAAGGTGAAGCAGGCTCAACATATTCCTTACTTTCTTTCCATTGGTCATAACTATTCGGTTCGTAATGTAAAGTAGAACCTTCGTTTCCGTCTACACGCATAGCACCATCTCTATGTGGATTATGGAATGGACATTGTGGTTTGTTTACCGGAATTTGATAGTGGTTAACACCTAGTCTATAACGTTGCGCATCACCATAGGAGAACAATCTTCCTTGTAGCATCTTATCAGGAGAAAATCCAATCCCAGGAACTACATTTGCAGGATTAAAAGCCGCTTGTTCAACATCAGCGAAGTAATTTTCTGGATTTCTATTCAATTCGAATTCCCCAACATCAATTAATGGATAGTCACCATGAGGCCAAACTTTTGTCAAATCGAATGGATTAAAGCGATAGTTTTTAGCGTCTTCTTCTGGCATAATTTGCACTTTCATATACCATTTCGGGAAATCTCCTCTTTCGATAGCATCAAATAAATCTCTTTGATTACTTTCTCTATCTTTTCCAACGAGAGCTTCAGCTTCTTGATCGGTAATGTTTTCGATTCCTTGAGCTGTTTTAAAATGGAATTTCACCCAGCTTCTTTTGTTGTTGGCATCCAAAAAGCTAAAAGTATGACTACCATATCCATTCATGTGTCGGTATGATTTTGGAATTCCTCTGTCACTCATCGTGATGGTTACTTGATGCAGTGCTTCAGGCAGAAGTGACCAGAAGTCCCAATTGTGATTTGGACATCTTAGGTTGGTTTTGGGGTCACGCTTAACAGCCTTGTTCAAGTCTGGAAATTTGTATGGATCCTTAAGGAAGAATACCGGTGTGTTGTTTCCCGCTAAATCCCAATTTCCTTCCTCAGTGTAGAATTTCATTGCAAATCCGCGAATATCTCTTTCTGCATCTGCAGCACCACGTTCTCCAGCTACAGTTGAAAATCGAACAAACATATCTGTTTTTTTTCCAACTTCAGAGAAGATTTTTGCTTTTGTATATTGAGTAATATCATTGGTTACCGTAAATGTTCCAAAAGCTCCGGAACCTTTAGCGTGCATTCTTCTTTCTGGAATTACCTCTCGGTCAAAATGGGCCAGTTTTTCAAGAAACCAAAAGTCTTCTAACAACATTGGTCCTCTTTTTCCTGCCGTTTTTACGTTCTGGTTCTCTGCAATTGGTCGACCAGAAACGGAGGTAAGCTTTTTCTTTTCGTCTTTTTCGTTTTCCATGGTTTATGATTTTGTTTTTTTAACTGAGTTAATTTAAATGGTTATTAAAAAATATTCACTCACAAATTACAAAAAAAATCAATACTACAGATGAACAACTTCCGCAAAAAGTGAAATTGAAGCTCGTTTTAATCTTAGACATTGTCAGTTATGGATTTATTTCTAATGTAAAGAGCTTGATGCAGAGGTGTGGTGTAGCTTGCTAACACAACGTTTAACCATGAAAAGAGAATTGTTTTTTTAGTCCTCACTAAAGTTCATACCTCAACAATCTAAGCGCATTGAGCACAACAAGTAGGGTGGAACCTTCATGGAAAACAACAGCAGGTCCAATTGCAATGGTACCCATTAAAGTCAATGGAACCAAGATCGCTACCATTCCTAAACTGAGGAATAAATTCTGTTTAATGATGAGTTTTGCTTTTCGACTTAATCCAATTGCAAAAGGGAGATTGTCTAACTTATCAGCCATTAAAGCAATATCAGCAGTTTCCAAGGCTACATCAGAACCTGCAGCGCCCATGGCAATTCCAACAGTGCTTTTCGCCATGGCAGGAGCATCATTTACGCCGTCGCCCACCATTGCAACTCCTCCTTTCTCTTTAAGTTGTTCTATGGCCAGAACTTTATCTTCAGGTAGTAAATTTCCCATGGGGTCAGTGATACCGATTGTTTTCGCAATAGCATTGGCCACTTGTTGGTGATCACCTGTAAGCATCACCATTTTCTGAATGCCGATTTTTTTCAATGCAGCAAGCGTAGAAACCACTTCCGGACGTGCCACATCCATTGCAGAAATAACCCCTAAATATTGACTTCCTTCATGAACAATCATTGCCGTATGTCCACCCCATTCGAATTCGCTCATTTTTTGGTCAATTTCGTCAGGAACAGCTTTTCCGGTTAACTCTTCAAAAAGTCTACGGTTTCCAATGTGAACGACTTTCCCGTTCCATTCAGCCTGAATTCCACGTGCTATTAATGCTTTTAAATTTATCGCCTTTGGAATTTCGATTTCTCCGACAATTTCTCGTCCACCTTTTACAATAGCAGCTGCTAATGGGTGATCACTTAATTCTTCTACAGCAATTGATGCTTTTAATAGATATTCTTGACTGACCTCTCCAAAAGGAACAGCGTGGGTTAGTTTAGGCGTTCCTTCTGTTAAGGTTCCTGTTTTGTCGAAAGCAATGGCATTAACTTCCCCTAAGTCTTCTAGCGGACGTCCACCCTTGATCAAAACTCCTTTTCGTGCAGCTCTAGCAATTCCCGCCAAAACAGCGCTAGGAGTAGAGATGGCCAATGCACATGGCGAAGCAGCAATCAAAACAGACATGGCACGATAAAAACTTTGTTCAACTGTTTCGTCAATCACTAAAAATGCAAACAATAAAAGAATGACTGTCACCAATACAGACGGTACATAGTACTTTTCAAATTGGTCTGTTAAGTGTTGCGTTGGAGATTTTTGCGTTTCTGCTTCTTTTACTAAATAAATCAATTTAGATAGCGTGCTGTCTTTGGCTTTCTTTAGCACTTTAATTTCCAAAGCGCCAGTTCCGTTAATTGTTCCGGCAAACACCCTGTTTTCCGCAGGAATTTTTTTGATTTCATTTTCGTTCTCCCACTCCGGATTAGGATGTTTTGTAATGGGCATACTTTCTCCTGTAATTGCAGCTTGGTTAACGGCACTTGAGCCCTTTATGACTAAACCATCTGCAGAGATTTTAGAATTTGGTCGGACCACTACAATATCACCTATTTCAAGTTCTTCAATATGAACCTCAACGAGTTGATTATTTCTTTTGACCAAAGCCATAGGAGGAGCCAAATCAGAGAGTGCCGAGATAGATTTTCGGGCCCTTTTCATGGCATAATGTTCTAATGCATGTCCTAGACTAAATAAGAATAGAAGCAAGGCGCTTTCTCCCCACTTACCCAATGCCGCTGCACCAACAGCAGCAAAAAGCATAAGGAAATCAATTTGAAATAAGCCTTTTAACAACGCTAAGGTAGCAGAAACAAGAGTAAAAACACCTCCGAATAAAGCACCAACGATAAACAGCGAAGTGGCAACTTCTTCTGAATAGGAGGAGAAAGAAAAAAGAAGTCCAATTATCCAAAATAATCCACTGAGCAGGGCGAAATACAGCTCTGTATTTTCTCCAAATATTTGAAGGTTTAAATGTCTGTGGTCATGACCATGATGTTGATTATCATCCTTATTTTGAGTTCCATCATCAATGGTATGTAAATCCATATCTGCAATGGTCAATCCTAATGCTTGAATAGACACGATGATTTCTGCTTGATTGATGATTGTAGCATTGAATTCCACATCGATCCATCCTGTATCAGAGGAAGAAACAGTTTTAATTCCATTTATTTTGATTAAATTCTGCTCGAAATCATTTACTTGCTGAGCATTTAATTTTCCCTCAGTTTTTATTTGGATCTTTTTCGTCATTGATGAATGAAATAAAACATATTCTTGATTCAGTTATTTAAACCAAATTGAAGACTATACTTATTTTATAATCCCTATCGGTCATTATCAAAATTAAGAATTAAATAATCTCCTCCAAAGTAATAAATCTTAAATGTAAAGAAGTAGGGTAAAAGTCAGTTAATTGTATGTTAGAGAATGGTAGAGCTTAAGTGATAACTGTATTTACTTCGTGTTCATCATAGCCGTTCATTAAATTCGTGGTAGAACCGTAAATTAATTTCTACCGAGACAATACCTGATTCCTAAGCCATGTTGGAAAGTGGTATTTGTAACAGTGTATAGTTCTGGTATTGATGTGAAATCAACTGCTAGTTTTGCCTCATAAAATAAATGCATTCGACTCCAAAATTTATTTCCATTGGCCAATCTAAAATCTAATCCTAGGGGAACATAAGCTGAAAAGCCAAAGCTCGTTTTATTTCGGTGTTCCTCATACTCTTCATTGGTGGGAAGTAGGCTTCTATATTCTGAACTGTGAATATAACTGCCTCCTGGACCGTGAATGTATTGGCTTTTTCTTTCAGTGTAGCGAATGCGTGAATTTGCATTTATAGAAATTCCTGCAGTAATTCCTACTCCAGCAAAGACAGACCAGCGAGCTTCAGGATTTGTTCTGAACATCAAAGAACCATCGAATCGAAGTTGTTCAGAGGAGTAAAACATATGATAACTTTCGGAATGTGTAGAGTCAATAGAGTATACATTGCTGGTTTGAGCAGAAGTGAGTGTGTCAAAAGGTGAAATGATTCCCTTGCTCATCGAACCCGCTATGGTTAATCCGGAAGAATAATTAAATCCAAGTCTTAAAAGTGGATTTGCTCTGTACCTTTCGTTTTTTTTATCCCTGAATTGAATTCCAATCATCATTGAGATGCCCATATCTCCAGAAGAACCATAACGCTCATCTTGAGGGTAACTTGAAAAATCATTTTTTAATAATTCTGATTGAGGTGCTAAGGACCTGAAATCCGCTAGTGTACCATTGACGTCCATTTTAAAGAGCATTCCAGAGTAAAGTTGAACATCAGAAACCACAATTCTCTTTAATGGTTTTTCTTCCTGTCCAATGCTGAAAAAAGAAAGGATCACGAATGTTAATGCTGGTAAATAATTGATTGTTTTCATTGCTGATTTTGTTTTTATGAATTTCCTTAGTAACGCTTCAAACGTTTCGGTTATTACATAAAAATCAGTCTAATAGCTCATTTCAAGGGTTTACCCTGATACTTTTGAAAGGGGGGGATTTATAAAGAATGCATATTAGATACTTATCTTTATAGCCACTCATCTCAATTATGTAGGCTCATTATTCCTACTGTTCTAACTTATGTCCTTTCAATAATCAACCTTGATAATTCTTGCGGATAACCACGCTCTGTAGTTAATTTCGCAGCAAAATCATCAATTTCTTGTTTAGAAATGGCGTCGATTAAGGCATTGACTTGAAGTCTGTTCTCGATTTCTGGAACAATGTTTTCCTCTTGAAGTCTATCGATAATCTGATTGGCTACAGTTAATGCAGATGAAGCTTTTATAATCTCACTTCTGGCGTAAAATTGGTGGGGAAAACTCACTTCGCCAACCCTTAAGGTAGCATCATCTCCCGGAATTTGTTGTGCGCCAAATAGGGGAGGTCCACCAACAGTTGCTGTTTTAAATTCTGGAACAAAATGTGAAACGGATGCAATCGCATTTTCGGTTCTCGAATGAATATCCTTACTTTCCCATCCACAAAACAACTTTTGTTTGATGTCATCATTAAATTCAGGTTGCGCTTCATTATCTTTCGCTTGAATCAATCCATCTTGAAACAAGGTGATGTTTTCTGTCATTCCATGAATTTGATAATAATCCCCGCTGTACGGTGTTAATTGAACCATACCGCCAGGTGTTCCACGCTCTCCATGGAAAATAAGTTCTGGAATGAGACCTGAAATGGGCTGCCATTTAGAAACATAGGCTGCTTTAAATTCAATTAATCGTTCGGAATGAATATGCAGTGAATCATCAATTTCACCAGATTTAAAACCACAAGAATTGACTAAATATTTGACTTTAAAAACCTCGTTTTCTGTGTGAATTTCCCAATTGTAATCTAAGTTTTGATCTCGAAGATCTTTAACGTCAAACACTTTAGTATTTGTTTTCAATTCACAGTTTTCGGCTTGATTTAACGCCAATTGAGCTTGTGCCGCCAGTCTGAACATATTCCATCCGTACTCTTGAACCAAGGTGACTGGTGTTTTTAATTGATCGTAATCAATGAATTTAACCGCATTTGTTAACCATTCATCCGCAGTTTTAGGAACTTCGGTGTAAGGACGTTTTGCTAATTCATCAATTTCACTTTTTGAATAGCTTTTAAAATATTCTTTTGGCGCTCCAAGAATTTCATTTAATGGATCTTCTTCGATTAATGATTGGTAATAATCCACCAACATTTCCAGTCGACTTTGAATAGTGTTTACATCGTATTTCTGCGATTTTGGAATACTAATAAACGTAGGTCTTTCATCAATTGATTGCGGAAATAAACGCGCCATTTCAATGGATTGCTTCATTAACATTTGGCATTGTTCATCTGAGATATCAGGATAAAGATTTCCACCCGCATGCAAATGGCAGAAAGGCGGACCATTGACAACACTATTTTCTTGTTCGAAAAGCACATTGTTTATTCCGTATTTGCCAAGTTCTAAGGAGGTTACAACACCTGAAACTCCTCCGCCAATTATACCTACATCATATACTTTATCCATCTAGAAATACCTTTGTAATTCTGCAAAATGATCAACCACCAAAGTAGGATTATAATCTGCAATATTCTCATTGTAATTATAGCCATAACTCACGCCAATACTCTCCATTTTAGCATTGTGAGCGGCCAAAATATCATTTTTGGAATCTCCGATCATAATACTCTTTTCAATGGTGGCATCCATTGCTTCCACTAAGTGAACAAGCGGAAGGGCATTTGGTTTTTTCTCAGGCAAAGAATCTTCACCAATCCACAATTTAAAGTACTTTTTAATCTGCAAAGTTTCTAGAATTGGTTCAATAAATTTGTATGGTTTATTGGTGCAAATGGCTAATTTATAACCCTTTTCGAATAGATGTTCTAGAGTTGATTCAACGCCTTCATACAAGAAAGTGTCTTGACAAGTAATTTTTTCATAAGCTGATAAATAGATATCGAAAGCTTCATTAAACTCAATACCATTCGCCTTTTCCTGTGTTTGTGATGCCTCTAAAGCTCTTTTTACCAAAGGTTTTGCGCCATTTCCTATGAAAGGAGTAACTTGCTCTATTGTTAAAGGTGATAAATTATAGTGCGCCAACATATTATTGATCGCTAATGTCAAATCGGGAATACTGTTAATGAGTGTTCCATCAAAATCGAAAATGATGAGTTCTTTGTCTGTAAAATTCACTGTTTTTTTAGCGTAAAGATATAGATTTATATGCCTTAGGGAAGTTTATCCGTAATGAAATAGTTTAGTATTCATCCCAATATAATGGTAATTCGCTGTAATGGAACGCGTATTTCGATAGACTCAATAGAGCGATGACACGGAAGCTTTGGGCTTACGCAGCAGAATTGCAAGCAACGCAGATCAACGCGGATTTTTCACTTCCAAGTGAAAACGGATTTTTACGAATTTCTTGAAATAAATACCCCAAGCTGCCCCAAAATTTAGCGCAGCTTCTCGTGGCCTTGGGGTAATATTGAGCATCAAAATAGACACAAAAGAGGAGGGACGCAAATCGAAGATATGACTTACCGTTATCAGAAAGATGGAGACGGTAACTTGTTGCGTAATCGATTGTACCATATTAATGATGCTGTTGCGAGCAATATTGACAGTACAGATATAGATGATATGGGATTATATACTTCAGACCCAACTTTAATAAACACAGATAACAATTATTCTTATGATGCTGAAGGACGATTAGTTAAAGATAAACAAGAAGAAATTGATACTATTATCTGGACGGTTAGCGGAAAGGTAAAAGAAATCCGCAGAAGTTTGTCTAGTGAAAAGAAAAACGTTATTTTTGATTAGGCGAGAAATCACTGATTTTGAGAGACGGAAGACAAGAAACGTTAGTGCCGAAGTCTGGAGGAGGGTAACAGAATTAACTTCGTTGCTACCTTCGGTGGTGCCAAACACATCTACAACAATCAAACTGCAATGCTAGAAAGGAGCACATACTACATTTTGGATGCACAAGGGAATCAGCTCTCTATGTATGACCATAAAGTAACTGATAACGCAGTTGTATATTATTTAGCTGACCGTAATATCTATGGAAGCTCACGCTTAGGAAGTTTAAGAGACACAGTGAATATGTTTATACCGACAAACTTACCAAGTTACGGAGTTGTTGGAAATCGTAATTATGAGCTTTCAAATCATTTAGGAAATGTTTTAGCTGTTGTCAATGATATTGTTTACCCAATAAGTGATGACAGTACAACAATATTAAGTTATGAAGTTGGATTAACGCAGGTTTCTGATTATAGTCCGTTTGGAGTGCAGTTAGATGGGAGAACAATTCAGAATGAAATGTATTCTCCAGTATCAAATGATACTTCTTCACAAACAACACCAAATATAGCAGAAATATATAAAAATGAATTTGATTCACCGCCAGCTACAACAAGCCCATACACAGGTGCGACAACAACCTTAGATGGTAACTTATCGAATCCTGTATGGACAAGTTCTACAGGAGACTTCACTAACTACAACAGTACAGGTGCTGGAAGTGGGAAATCTATTGCGATACAGAACGCAAGTCCAGACACCTCTTATGTAACATTGAGCTTAGATGTTGATAATGGTTATTTATTTGATATCACAAGTTATAGCTTTGCGCATAGAAGCAGTAGCACAGGTTATGATAGCTATAAATTAGTAGTGAACGGAATTGAAATTGGAACAGGAAGTATATATGTCGCAAGTTCCGGAAGTACATTACAAAGTACTGGTGTTGTCAATGTTTCAAACGTTGTTTCTGGAGTAACAGGAACAGTAAATGTTGTTTTAAAACTATATGGTGGATTACATGAGAGTACAGGGACATTTAGAATGGATGATTTTATTTTAAATGGATATACTCAGGAAGAGAATACTGGAAGTGGAAATGGGAATGGATATGTGGTGATGGGAGGATATCGTTATGGCTTCCAAGGTCAAGAGAAGGATGACGAGGTGAAAGGAGAAGGAAACTCAATCAATTACAAGTATAGAATGCATGACCCACGTATTGGTAGGTTCTTTGCGGTTGACCCACTTGCTCCGAAATATCCACATAACAGTCCTTATGCGTTTAGTGAGAATAATGTAATTCATGCTATTGAATTGGAAGGCTTAGAAAAATGGGAATTAAGTAATGGTAGAACATATATGGAAACTTTTTATGGACCATTTTCTAATGAATATATAGATGAACAACAAGGTCGAGTGGACGAATATGAAGGTGTAAGACAACAAACAGCTCAAATAATAGAGAAAGTTGAGTTTTCTGATATAGCTTTAAATATTCCTTATCCAATGGCAATGTCTGCTGTTTTGATATATGACGTTCCAACAGAAATAAGTAGGTCTAAAGGCGGTTACTATGCAGAAGTGAAGTCAGAAAAGATTATAATCTATCCCAATTTAGACAAAAAAAGTGAAGGGTTTAAAACTGCTGTTTATGCACATGAATATTTGGCTCATTATTTGGAGGGGATTCTAAACTTAATTCCCGATGGCGAAAGTGTAGTAGTTATAACAGAGGAAGAAAACCCTTACTATGACCCTGAGGTACGTGAGGGACCAGGGAATTACAAAACTATTGAATCTGCTGATATTTATGGTTCCCTTGACACAGGACAAGAAGAGGTGAACGGCTGGTCATTAATGCAAGGGTTACATGATAATGGACTTATTCAACTGTCAAATGACGAATACAAAGAGGTCATGAAAAATGTCGAGGGTTATATAAAGAAAGTTAATACTATAACGAAAGAGTTAGAAACTAAATAATGAAATAATGAAAGTAAGTAAGATTATATTTAATTTTATATTAACTTGTTTAGTAACAGCTGGTGTATATTCTCAAGGTCAACTAAAGTTGACTTTAAGTATTGATAGTCTTCGAAAATCCATTGTTGATGTAAAGTTTCAAAGTTCATGTAAAGATGAAAAGCTCAGTTTTACATGGTTTGAATATTTACCCTATCTTGATATAAATGATTCAATTGAATTTAATCTATATTATCAGCAAGGACCAAAGAGATATAAACTAAAAAAAATTGAAAACGCCATTCCTGATGAAGAGCTTATTCTTGTCCATCCTAATGATGTTAAGTCAATCGATTTAAGAGAGTTTAGCACTATCTTTAAAGAAATAATTTGTCCAAAGAATAATGATGAGGGATTCATATATGCAGTATATATTGACCGCACAAGGAACATCAAGATACTTTCAAATAAATTATTATACTCTTGTAAGTAGTGTTTGCAAATGCAGACTTGCCCACTCCACGCTATTCCGCAACAAAACTGTTCCAATAACCAGTCCCGACCATTCGGGATTGGTCAGATTAATTTTGAGAAAACTGAATGAAAATATATAAAAGACTGTCATAAAATGGGCAGCGCTACTCCCGAGACAAAAGCATACAAAGACCTTCGATACAACGAAGGTCTTAAAATAGAGTTGATTTCAAATTCTATTAATAAAATACTTAAAAAAGTATAAATTAGTGGTGCTGAAATAGAAATCAGTTTTTAGATTCTAGAGAAAATAATAAAGCCAATAGTATAAAAAGGACTGTTATTTAACTTTTAGTTACAAACTTCACAATTCACTCTTCTGTTTTGTGTAATTCTATCCTTTTTGGCTTCTAGCTTTTGATTTTTGAAATCAAGAGCTATATTTTTGGAAGTGTAACATTCGATGGGAGTGAGTCCTGAAAGAGAACCATGAGGACGAACCGTATTGTAATCATTGATAATTTCTTCAAGGCATAGAGTTAGCGCTTCAAGCGTATCGGGTAATTTCTTTCTTAAATAACGTTTAATAATTTTGTTTATGGCTTCAATTGCTGAATTAGAAAACGTGACATCTTTTAAAGCAAGTAATTTAATGATTTCAGGTGTTTCTATGTTAGTGAGGAAATCCTCCAGCCACGAATTTCACCCCAACTTCTCCTAACCTTAACTCCCCACACATCCACCCAGTAACCCACAACAAAAAATCCCCAACTAGAAAACTAGTGCTT
>NZ_JBLWVE010000028.1:0-11393 GCF_048268645.1 Brumimicrobium sp.
GTCGGATCCATAGCTCCCAACATCTCCAACTCACGAACGGTTAAATCGAATATCTGTAACCCATCGGTGTTGTCATCGCATAATCGCAAGGGTGAAGGCTCAGTTAATATCGGACTGTTACGGACTTCTAAAACTAAAGCAACTGTAGCATAACATGTAGTATTAGACCCCTCAATTCTAGCAAATACAACATCGGTAAACGGGTCGTCATTGATATAGGGATCAACAAGCTCGTTTAAATTATTTTGAGCGTCAAGAAGTGTCGGGTGATAGGTGACCACTAAATCTGGATCATTATTAGTGATGTCTTCATCCGCATTGTGTAGGTTGAAAGGTGCATAACCATCATTATCGGTGTCGCAAACAATTAAAGGATTTGGTGTTTCATTAATGGTAGGACGAGAATCTACGATAACTTCAACAGAGGTTGTATCAAAACACTCAGAATCGATTACGGGTTCAATTCTTATAAAAATTGTTTGTCCAGGAGTAGGAACCGAATAAATATTTGGTAACGGATTTGCTCTTGTATCAGCATCAGCCTGAGAAATATGGTAGGTAATAATGTATTCTGAAGCAATCTGATCAGTTAATACGTGCGCAGTAAACTCAAGTGGCAAGTTAACATCTTCAGCTCCTGAGCCATCCTGATCGCATAATGTAATAGACGGCACATCCCCTGCATTCACTGGTGTATAATAAATCTGAAATTGAGCAATTGCATAACAAAGCTCTTGTGCACTATCGTGAATTCTAACATAAATAGTTTGTGGAGTTCCTCCTGTAATAAGATACGCCTCTGGAGTAGCAATTGCACCTACGTTGTTTTCGCTTCCAGCTTCAGTCGTAAAATACTTTACATTAAACAAAGCAGGATCTTGTGCGCCTAATACAATTGCATCATTTTGGGTAAGATCAAAAATTCCCGATTGCACTCCGTTGTCGCATCTATAAATATCTACTGGCTGAGCAGCCACTACAGGTTGCGGGTTAAAAGTGATATTAAAGTCGATTGATTCTTCTACAAAACAAGCAGCTTTATTTCCGCTAACGGTGTAAATTCCTGACTCGGTAACTTCTATTGTTGGAGTGTTTCCTCCAATTGGATTTCCGTTAAAAAACCAATTATATACATCTAAATCGTTAAAATTGGCAGTTAACGTTTCTGTAAAACCTTCACAGCTTTGATTATTCCCAAGTATTATCAAGCCTTGCGAAGAAAGATCAACATCTTGTTCAAATTCATTGTTGTCTTCATTGGTTTCAATAACTATTCCAGTTCCTGTACCATCATCATCTACAACGGCCCGCAGCACGAAGTTTTGAGGTGTTCCTACAGGAATATTCAAATTTATTGTACCACTTTCAGTACCATCAATTGGAATTTCATTTATTGTTTGGGTTTGCCCTAATAATACAGCGTCGGCATAAAAAGCAATAGGCGTATTTGGCGGTAATACAGCCGTACTATTTGAATTCCTAACAGTATAATTTGCTTCTATATTTCTGTCTTCACAAAGAACCCCAAGATTGTCGATAACAATCGTAGCGTCAGGTAGTTCAGAATTAACACTTATAATAATGTTATTGACCATTATAAAATCCTGCCCAGAACTTAGTTGAATATTAATCTGATCGTCACCAGGTTCAATTATGTTTAAACCTTCTAGGTTATAGAAATCCAAATCCATATTGTGTAAAACAGTGGAATTGGTATAACTATTTGTACTATTAAACGCATTATTACCAGGGTTCAACGGCGGATTATCGATTAAGATATTATTAAGCCTAAGACTCTCATTCACAGCAATTGCCGCATCGCCCTCCCAGGCCAAGAAGCCAATTTTTGAAGCGACATCTGAAGCTGCATTAATAGGACCCAATGTAATATTAATGTTATTACTATTTCGATCTACATAATCTAAACCGTCAAAAAGTGTTATTTGGTTTAAAAGTAAGTTAGGGTCTTCATAAATAACAATAATTCCCCAACCTCCAAAATTTGTCCCTCCTGAACAGTATGGGCCGATTGCTCCTGTTAAATCTAAATCTGAAAAAGTATAAAGCCCTTCTCCATTCGCAGCCAAAATGCTTGTTACATCTGCATATGCCGAGAAATAATTTAATCCAGTTCCTGCTGTTAGCGCAAAAGTACGGTCGGCCGTTACATCAGTACCGTTAAGCTTAACGTTAAAATCTCCGCTACCTGAACCAGCCCAATAAAGATGTGCAGAAAACAAGGTTTGTCCAGGATCTAATTGAAAATCTGCCGTGCTTTCTGTCAAGATAGTACAAGCACCAAAGGTCCCGTTTTCTTCCGTATTCAGAGTATTTCCAAAGGCAGTAAAATCATACCGCCCATTAAATTGCAGATATTGCTGAATTGGCACCGTCTGTTGTGAAAAGACCAAAAACGGTATAAACAAAAGAAGTGAGAGTATTAATCTTTTCATAAATTGAATATTAGGATTTCAAATATATTGAATACATTGTCTTTCTTTTTATAAATAGACAAAAAAAACACGACATGTGATGATTTGATATTTAAAAAACAGAACAAGTAAAGATAGCAATTTGATAAACTATTTAACATCATATATATTTTCTAATAAAAATAGCCTTGATTGTTATTTATAAATAATTCATTTTTCCTCTAAAACTTAGGTCAATCGACCTGCGATTTCTACATTTGTATTCCTTTAAATTAATTATATATGAAACCAGATTTATTTGAAGCTCCAGATTATTACAATCTTGACGAATTACTTTCCGATGAACATAAATTAGTGCGTCAAGCAGCCCGTGATTGGGTAAAGCGTGATGTTTCTCCAATTATAGAAGAATACGCTCAAAAAGCTGAATTTCCAGAACAAATTATTGGCGGACTTGCTGAAATAGGTGCTTTTGGCCCATATATTCCTGAAGAATATGGCGGTGCTGGCCTTGATCAAATCTCTTACGGATTGATTATGCAAGAAATTGAGCGTGGCGATAGCGGCGTTAGAAGTACTGCTTCTGTTCAATCTTCGTTGGTGATGTATCCTATTTATAAATATGGAACGGAAGAACAACGAAAAAAATACCTTCCAAAATTGGCTTCCGGCGAATGGATGGGGTGTTTTGGATTAACAGAACCTGACCACGGAAGTAATCCTGGCGGAATGACTACTAATTATAAAGATATGGGCGACCATTATCTTTTAAACGGTGCCAAAATGTGGATTAGCAATGCTCCTTTTGCACAAGTTGCTGTTGTTTGGGCCAAGAATGAAGAAGGTAGAATTCACGGTTTAATCGTTGAACGAGGTATGGAAGGTTTTAGTACTCCAGAAACACACAACAAATGGTCGCTACGAGCTTCTGCAACTGGTGAGCTTATTTTTGACAACGTTAAAGTCCCGAAGGAAAATCTATTACCAAACAAATCTGGCTTAGGAGCGCCTCTTGGATGTTTAGATTCTGCTCGCTACGGAATTGCTTGGGGTGCAATAGGTGCTGCAATGGACTGTTATGACACAGCATTACGCTATTCAAAAGAAAGAATCCAATTTGGAAAACCGATTGGGCAATTCCAACTACAGCAGAAAAAGCTTGCTGAAATGATTACAGAAATCACCAAAGCTCAATTATTAGCGTGGCGTGTTGGTGTAATGCGAAATGCAGGAACAGCAACCAGCGCACAGATTTCTATGGCAAAACGTAATAATGTAGATATGGCTATTAACATTGCTCGAGAAGCTCGACAGATGTTAGGCGGAATGGGAATTACGGGTGAATATAGCCTTATGCGCCATTCAATGAATCTAGAAAGTGTTATTACTTACGAAGGCACGCACGATATCCATTTGTTAATCACAGGATTAGACATTACAGGTTTAAACGCTTTTTCATAAGAAGCTTAAGTATTTTATAGCCTTAAAAGTAAAACCACGATTTCACGGGAATGCCAAATTGCATACGTGATTCGTGGTTTTATATTTAATACATTTTAAGTTTGATTTTTACTAAATCAGTTAACTTTAAGTATAAATCAGAAAGATCAAAAGAGCGGAGTAAGGTTACGATATACAGTGAAACTTTAGACTTCGACAACATTGATTAATCCCCGTTCTTTTACTACTTAAATCACGTTGAGTTCTGTGAGGCCTAGACCTCGAGGTCACGGGCTATTATCATTACAGACTCGCACAGTTTCTTTACAAAAACAACATAGTTATATCGGTTGTAAATCCGCTATCGGCAAAACGTTTCATACAAATGAGGCTAGCCAAAGTAAAGACGAGCAAGAGCGATGCAAAGGCAATCTGCGAGTATGCCCTGGCCAACGAAGTTCCGCTTTGCAATGCCTTGACTGATGACCAGGCAGAGTGTCTGCAACTCTTCCGATTAATAGACAGCTATTTTAAAAAACGCACAGCCACCTAAAGCAAATTGCACGGCGAAAAAACCATAGACATTCCCTCCAAGTTTGTGTACCGTTCCCAAAAACGGGACAGGAAACACTTGGACAAAGAGATTGCCGGTTTCGAGGAACGTCTACTCTCCCTGGTCACGATGGAGCTTCAACAACAGCTCACTCTTTTGACTACCGTTCCAAGAATAGGCACAAAGACAGCATTGTTTTTAATTGTAATATCCGATGGTTTTTCCAAGTTTGAGACTGCTGCGCAGCTCTGCAGTTATGTTGGTATTACACCTACAATTCGAGAGTCAGGGAGCAGTGTGCGTGGTCGTAGCAGGATCAGTAAGGTTGGCAACAAGAAATTGCGCAACCTTTTGTTCCTTTGCGCATTCAACGCCTGTAAGCACAACAAAGCGTGCCGAGAACTCTATAAACGGGTTGTCAATACTTGTTTCCGACGAGAGAGGCTCGAGCGAGAGGAAGACAGAAGTAAGAAACTGGCTTTTATTGCGGTATCTAATAAATTGCTCAAAAAGTGTTTGGCAATTGCAAAATCAGGAAATCCGTACGATCCAAAGTACATATCGGTACTGAAATTGATATAGCAAAAATTAATTTTATGATAATGATGTGAGCTTGTTCCACTTCAAAATTGCCAGGAATCCTATGATTCAAATTTGATGAGGAAAAGACTTGTTTTTCACCTCAGTTCTCTTAATTGCCCATAAATATCCTTGGTGTCAAGTAAGTTTAAAACCTGTTTTACAATAGATTATGCGCTAAAATTTTTACTTTTGTTCATATCCAAAGTTCTGTGGTAAAAACCAAGATATAAATAAAGCCGGAAATCTTTATTGGAAATCCCGTTTTTAAAAATGTTTAGCATACACTACTGATTTTAATTTGATGTACCTTCATCAATCAATTCCTTTACATCTTTTTTTTCCTCACCATTCATTTTTGGATTCTTAGGAGTAGAAGTCTTCTTTTTATGATGAATTTCATAATACATAGCAAAATGGTCACTTCCAAAATTTTTAGAGCGTTCCATTCTGCCAACATATAAATCGCGTGTATGAAACAAATGATCTAAAGGAAAGCGCAAAAAGAAATAATTGGCATTATATGTTGAATAAAACCCGCGACCTACTCTTGGATCGATCATTCCTGTCATTTTTTTGAATAATCGCGTGGTTCGACTCCAAACAACATCATTCATATCACCACACACAACCGTTGGTCTATCAATTTTTCGAATCAGCTCTCCAGTAAGCATCAATTCAGCATCACGTTCTTTTGAGGTTTCATTTTCTGTAGGACTTGGCGGCGCCGGGTGCAAACAACAAAAGTGTATAGGCTTTTGTCCTTCAAAAGGAAAATCAAAAAAAATTGAAGGCTTATCATCTTCAATCTGATATTTCACTTGTACATTTTGCAATACTACTTTGGAGTAAAGATGCATTCCGTAGAAATTTTCCAAAGGCACTTTTTCAGTATGAGGATAATCTTTTTCAATTGCTGAAAGACCATTTTCCCAATCTTTATTAGATTCCATTGTAAGAACTAAATCAGGATTGAACTTTCTTATTTCTTGTAAAAATTTAGGATATTCAGTATTCGTCTGAAGCACATTGCCAGCCAAAATCGAAACATGACCATCGCTTGCTTCTTCTGTCGATTTTCTCGGATAAAGCGAGCTATACGGCACAACTTTAAATAACTGATAAACCATTGAAAGCACAAGCGACGCAATTAAAACCCAAATAAATACTGTAAGCTGTTCTTCAATATAAAGTAAAGTAACGAGAAGAATAATTTGCAACATTATAGATTGAAAGCGCACAAAATCGGCTGTTCTAAAAAACCAGTGCGGATTTTCAGTAGCTGGAAAAAATGGACTTATCGTAAAGAAAATAATTAATATATATAAAACCATATTTCAAATTTAAGCTATTTGAATTTGTGAAAGGATTGGAATAGTTTTTTTGAGCCTTTTATTATGATTATTTTTACAACTTACCAAAACCTTAAATTATGAAACAAATTACTTTAAGTATTTTATTAGCATTCTTAACTTTTTCGAGTCTGTTTGCACAAGATTATACTACGCCAAATACAGGTGTGGTATGGAGCCTTGCCGATATTGCGGCCGCTAGTCCAACAACCATAACAGGATCAGGGTCGAATTACACCTTATTGGGAAATCTGACCGTTGCCGAAAATGATACGGTTTTAATTGAAACAGACCTTACGCTTTCTATCGACGCTGGTTTACGCATCACTGTTTTTGGGACTTTTATAGTGGATTCAAATCAGGTCACTTTTACTGCTATTGATCAGGCAGCTCCTTATGATGGTTTCCGTTTTGAAGATAATTCAGTTATAAATATTAAAAACAGCACAATTACTTACGGTGGTGGTTTACGGGTTTTAACTGCGAATTTTATAATCACAGATTCAACTTTATCTTTCAATGTGTCTGGTACCACTAGTAGTGCTGTTATTCAATTATCTAAAGGAAAACCTCAAATTCTTTTCAATACAATTACATTTAATGAAAACCCTGCAATTGGCTCGGCTGCAAATGCCCAAGTATCTGCTGTGATTAATGGGAATTATATTGAGGGAAACAATATAGTAAATTCCAATCGTCCGCAAATAAACCTCGGCGTTACGATACCATCAGAAACACTTCAAATTATCAATAACACTATAATTGGAGATCCAGCCAACGATATGGCTGGTGGTATTGCTTTGGCCAATTTTGTTGGAGGAAATATGGATGCTAATATAACCCAAAACATTATAAGAAATAATCGGTACGGAATCGCAATTCTTGGCACCAATGCAAATGTGGAAATTACGTATAATATCATTGAAGACAATAATACTCAAGGAAATCCTGATTTGGGAGGAAGTGGTATAAACGTCATTTCAGCATCGAGTACAATGACTGTAAATATTATTGGAAACGAGATTAGACGAAATCTATGGGGAATAACCCTACAGGATCAGGCAATGATAAATTTAGGAGCAGACGTAACTAATGGAGGGAATAATACGTTTTCCGAAAATGGAAATGGAGGCGTAGTCTATGCACTTTACAACAATACTCCAAATACAATTTTGGCAAAGCAAAACTGCTGGATTGAAGGACAAGAAAGCACAGCCCAAGATGTTGAAGGAGTGATTTTCCACAACGTAGACGATCCTACTTTAGGTGAAGTTGTTTTTGAACCATTTTTATGCGGAATAACCGTTGGAATTGAAGATAACAACCTTGCTAATTTTGGGTTCTACCCTAACCCAGTTAAAAATGAAATTAACTTCAACAACATTCATTCGTTTGAAACAGTTGAAATTTACGGAATTCAGGGTAATTTAATTTCTACAAAGGTAATTTTAGAAGGAGTGCAAACGCTTCCTGTTAATCTTCCTTCAGGATTGTATTTTGTGAATTTCTCTAGCAAAACTGGAAGTATAACAAAGAAAATGATTGTTGAATAATTTCTAAAAACTCACAATCGATTCAAACCTCACAAGTCGCACAGACCTGTGAGGTTTTTTTAATTAATTAGATAATTGTCGTAAAAAAATTGCAAGATATTTACACTAAGAACCCCACAAATCCCTACTTAAAAACGTAATTTTGCAGCGTAAAAAATTAAACAGAAAAGATTGTGAAAATTCAGAATAAAGCCACACTGGAATTGAGCCAGGAAGAAATGAAAAGCTACGGCTATGAAGTTGTGGATGCAATCGTAGCGCATTTTGTTACACAGAACGATAAGTTGCCCGTGGTTTCTGGTTCGCGCTCAGAAATGGAAAAGTTGTTTCTTGAAGAAGCACCCGAAAACCCAACCAATGCAAAAGAGGTTTTAAACTTTGTTTTAAATGAGGTTATGACCAAAAGCAATATCGTTTCGCATCCCAAATCGTATTCTTTCGTTCCGGGACCGAGTAATTATATTAGCGCTATGGCCGATAGCTTAACGGCAGGATTCAATATTTTTTCTGGTGGTTGGCAAGCTTCTCCTGCAGCAGCCGAAATGGAAATTGTAACCATGAACTGGCTTTTAAAAATGTTCGGTTTCCCTCAGAAAAAAGGAGGCGGAATTTTTACAAGTGGTGGCTCAATGGCCAATTTAACCGGAATTGTAACCGCACGTACGGTAAAGTGTGGCGATGATTTTAGCAAGGCAGTTATCTACCTTTCCGATCAGGCACACTCTTCAAATATAAAAGCTATTCGTATTCTTGGCTTTAAAAAAGAGCAAATCCGGATTATCCCTACCGATAGCGAATTCAAATTTTCGCTTAACAAATTAAAAAATGCCATTGCAAAAGACAGACTCGAAGGTTGGCAACCCTTTCTTTTAATTGCAACTGCAGGCACAACAAATACAGGAACAGTCGATCCGCTTTCAGATATTTCAAAAATCTGTAAAAAGGAAGATATCTGGTTTCATATTGACGGTGCTTATGGAGGTTTTGCCATACTTTCAGATGACGGAAAACCTCTATTAAAAGGAATAGAAAAAGCCGATTCCCTTACTATCGACCCTCACAAATGGTTCTATCAGCCTTATGAGATTGGCTGTTTATTGGTGAAAAGGCATAAATGGTTAAAAGGAACTTTTACTGAAAGACCTGAATACTTGCGGGATATTGAGGGCAATACTTCTGAAATAAATTTCTACGATCACGGTATTGAACTTACCCGACGTTTTCGGGCGTTAAAATTTTATATGTCCGTAAAAACATTCGGATTGAGCGAATTTAGAAAAGCTATTTCCTATAACATAAAACTTGCCGAAGCTACAGAGTCGTATCTTCGAAAAAGTCCTAATTGGGAGGTAGTTTCGCCAGCAACTTTAGCCGTTGTAAACTTCAGGTATAACCCTATTGGAAACAAGCTTTCTGAAAAAAAACTAGACGAATTAAATCAGTATATTTCACAAGAGGTTGTGAGTTCAAAGGAAGCGTTATTGGTTACGACCATCCTTAATAAGCAAGTAGTTTTACGAATGTGCTTAATCAATCCACGCACAACTATGGATGATATTATGGAAACCATGAATCTTTGTGAAAAATTTGCAAGTAAAAAACTTCCAATTTGAAAAAAGCGGATGTCATAATCATTGGGGGCGGTGCTGCTGGATTTTTTACAGCTATAAATGCTGCTGAAAAAAATCCAAATCAGAAAATCATCATTTTAGAAAGGGGAAAAGAAGTACTTACCAAAGTGAGAATTTCGGGCGGAGGTAGATGTAATGTAACCCACGCCGAATTTATTCCGAGAGATCTATCTCAAAATTACCCGCGTGGAGAAAAAGAACTACTCGGTCCGTTCCATACTTTTATGACTGGAGACACCATTGAATGGTTTGAGAAGCACGGTGTAGAATTAAAAACAGAAGAGGACGGAAGAATGTTTCCCGTTTCCAATTCTTCGGAATCTATTATAAATTGTTTTCTTTTTGAAACGCGTAGGTTGAGTGTCGATGTATTGCTCAATCAATCGGTCAAGGAAATTCAAAAAGTTGATGACTCTTTTCTTATAACTACTACTTCAGATAACTTCTCCGCAGAAAAAATTGTGGTCGCCACTGGAAGCAATCCAAAAATCTGGAAATTACTTGAAGGATTGGGGCATACAATAATTCCAGCGGTGCCTTCGCTTTTCACTTTCAACATTACAGACGAGCGTATAAAAGACCTCGCTGGAATTGCTACGAATGCTCGAATAAAAATTCCGAAAGGAAGAGATGTTTTAGAGAACAACGGTTCGCTTCTAATAACCCATTGGGGAATGAGCGGTCCAGCAATCTTAAAACTTTCAGCTTGGGGCGCACGGACTTTAGAATCCTTAAAATATCAATTTGAAATCGAAGTTAATTGGTTGGAAAACATTTCTGAAGAAGAAGTTTTAGACGAATTAAAATCACTAAAAGTTAACTTCGGAAAGCAAACAATTTTAAAACACTCCCAATTCGAACTTCCAAAGCGATTGTGGCAAAGCCTTATAAAAGCCACGGGCATAAGTGATACACTAACCTGGGCAGAAGCCACGCGCGAAAATCTTCAAAACATAGCCAATCAATTAACAGCTGGAATTTTTCAAGTTGATGGAAAAAGTACTTTTAAAGAAGAATTTGTCACAGCTGGTGGTGTAGATTTAAAAGAAGTGAACTTTAAAACTTTCGAAAGCAAGGTATGTGAAAACTTATATTTTGCTGGGGAAGTCCTTAATATTGACGCTATTACAGGAGGCTTCAATTTCCAGAATGCCTGGACTGGTGGCTTTATCGTTTCACAAAATTTGTCCTCCCCCGACCCCTCCCAAGGAGGGGACTAATAGCATTTGTTATATAATTTATATACACAATCTATATACAATGGGAAAGAAGAAGAAAATAATCGAACTTAAAGATGAGGTTTGGGAGATTCTCGAAAGAGAGGCAAAAGCAGACAATAGATCTTTGAAAAATTATATCGAAAATTATTTTGAAAATTTAGCCCGTCAATTGGCGGAACCGTCAGACGAGTATATAACAATGATGGACGATCTATTGGATCGTCAGGAAAAGGGTACTTTAAAAACTATTCCAATTGATGAAATAAGAAAGAAATATGGCATTTCGCGTTAGACTGTCGATTGATGCACATCGGGAGTTGAAAAAGGCAAAGTGTTTTTACGAAGCCATGGACAAGAAAATGGAGTTTCTTATTGATTTTGATGAACACATTGAGTTTTTAGAGCAAAACCCACATCTGTTTCAAATTTGCTATCGGAATGTACGAATTGTTCATTTCAAGATATTTCCTTATTCACTTCACTATAATATTATTGATGGGACAGTGACTGTATTGAACATAATAAGACAAAGCCAATCCTTTTAACATGCAACCCCACATCGCCCTTCTTCGCGGCATAAACCTTGACAGCCATAAAAAATAAAAATGGCAGATCTAACACATTTTTTTCCTG
>NZ_JBLWVE010000029.1:0-10666 GCF_048268645.1 Brumimicrobium sp.
TACATCAATGCACCAAAATTAAACGGGGAGCAATTATTGGTTAGCATTAGCGACCTGACAGGAAGAAGCATCTACGAGCAGACTTTAGATTGCAGTGCTAATACAGTAACTGTACCTATGGCAGGAAACATTGCTTCTGGTGTTTATCTTGTAACTCTTAATCACGGTGGCGAAGCTCATACCTTTAGAGTAATAAAAGAGTAAAACTTTAAAGACAACATAAAAAATTAGTTTTCAAAATAATAGGCTTACAGACAAAAGTTAATTTTACTATATACGCTGCTATTAATAGAAAAACTAAAATTTTAATCCACTGAAAGTAAAAAATACCAATTCAGTTTAATTAAAAAGAGGGATCCGAGAAGGACTCCCTCTTTTTTAATACATTTTCCCGTCCTGAAATATCGATACACCAAAACCTTAGTATAATGAAAACATCAGAAAACAGTGGGTATATAAAACGTACCCAAAAAAGATTATTCGATTTCTTTTAAACTTAAATCTTTTAAAAAGCTGGAAATGGAAATGTTCCGATCGAGTTCAAGTTTCTTTTTGAGCCTGTATTTATGCTGGTTGACAGATTTAGGCGAAATGTTTAAAAAATCAGCTATTTGTTGTGTTGAATAGTTCTGGCGTATTAGCCCACAATACAGTATATCTTGATCGGTCAAATCAGGGTTTATGCGTTCTAATGATTCCATTAATACAGGGGAAATAGATTTAAAAATTTCCTTTAAGCTATCATTGTGCCTTGTAATTACATCATTTCTTCGCAACTTTCTTATTAAATGGCTCGCATTATTAACCGAATCATCCTTTAGGGCAATAAAAACCTCGTTCAATAAATTAATGTTCGATTGTTTCTCCAATTGGGCGGCTTCTACTTCGTTTTGTTTTTCCTTTAGCTGCAGCTGAAGGAGCTGTTTCCGCTTCACTTCATTGTCATAAGCCAATTTTAACAACTTTTCGTTTTGCTCCTTTCGCAAAATCAATTCCTCTTTTAATTTTTGCTGTGTTCTTAATTTTTCGTGCTCGCTTTCTTTTAGTTGAAGTCTGGCAAGTATGATTTGCCTTTGTTTTCGTTTATAGAAGTAGTAAAAAATTAAGCTGCCCACTACTAAACAGATTAAACCGCTGAGCAATTTATTCTGGTACGACTGTTTTTGGTTCAATAAATTTAAACTCGCCAATTCTTGCTCTTTGTGATGGTTCGTTAAGTATAGGTTCAAGTTGGTTTGTCGCTGTTCGGTGGTCAATTTGTTACGAGCGGCTTCTAACTTATTTTGAAGCTCGTTGTATTTTATCAAGCTATCGGTGTTCTTAAATAACGAATAATATTCGATTATGGCCGATGATATTTCAAGCTGCATCTTTAATTTTTCATTTGGAAGCAAAGCAGTCAATGTGTCTATTATTTGACGGGAAGTAACTTTTATGTCGGGCGAAAGTTCCAAGTGCTCCAATTGATTTTCCTTAATAATCCTATGGGCCAACAACCACCCTTTAGCATAGTGTATACGGGATTTGTTAGCGTATGAAAAATTGATATAAGTAAACAAATATTGGGTTGCCAAATCGGGATCATCGATCAGGAGAACTTCAGCTTTTAATCTATCCACATAGTGATAGCGCGCACTGTTTTCTATTTTTTTATAAATCTCCTGTGCATTATCCAAATATGTCAATGCCTGTTTAGTATCACCAGTAAGTTGATGTAGGGCTAACGCTTTATTTTCAAAAGCAACAGCGAGTCCATTTTTAAGTTTAAATTCGGGAAGAAACGTGTTGATGGCAGAATCGGCATACTTCTCCGTGTTTTTATAATCTTCTAATTCGTAATACAGATTACTTAAAAACTTAAATACATGTCCAGATTTAAGTCGGTTGACAGGATAATCAAAATTTTTGGTTACCTCTAACGCTTGAATTAAATAATAAACCGAAGCATTATAGTCGTCTGAAGATTCAGCACATTTCGAAAGTGCGATGAAGTATTTGAATAAATCGGTAGTTTTAGGGGCATCCGAATTCGCTAAACCACTATAATTGTACAGATAAGAACA
Organism: Brumimicrobium sp.; assembly: GCF_048268645.1. Taxonomy (NCBI): domain Bacteria; kingdom Pseudomonadati; phylum Bacteroidota; class Flavobacteriia; order Flavobacteriales; family Crocinitomicaceae; genus Brumimicrobium; species Brumimicrobium sp. The sequence continues at coordinate 2,064 of NZ_JBLWVE010000029.1, forward strand.
TGCCTTGGCATTGCCGAATCTACGGTTATAGTAAGAGAATTTGAGGTTTATAAAAATCAGGTCATTCTTTACATTGGGATAACGCTTCCCAACCTCATCAAGCACAACACCAAAAAAATCCAAGAACGGCAGCGCATTATCTTCTAGTTCTAAATTGTGCAACAGATATTTCAATTCATTTAAACGCTGAAAAGCACCTTCAGAAACTGCAAAAGTATCCAGATAAAGCTTTAGGTATTGTTCCTTTCTGTCTGCGTTGCAAAATGCCTGATGGAGATAGGGGTGGATTTTATTCAACTTCTCCCGGTTATCCAATTTTTCAAACGCTTGGATACTTAAAACAGCATTACATTCAGGAAAAGCAAACCCTTTCCAAAACCCCAGAATAAATCCTAAAATGACGATGAAACATCTTAAATTCATTAGTCAAATATACTTTTTTATAATTCAAAGACCTCACAACCCTTTAAAATTAAGGTTGTTCACTCAGTTGTAGACTCATTGTAGACTTCATGGAATAGGAAAAAAATGAGATATAAAGTAGATTTGAAATAAAACAATACTTTAAAAATTCATGTTGTTTTCTTACTGAATTCTACGCTATCAAAAACGGAAAACGCGAAGTGTCTATCAATAAACTTAAAACCCTAAACCACTAACAAGTTGTCTCATTCAAAAAATTTAATTAAATGCTTTTTTTAAGATTGGAGCGTGTTATAACTAAGAATCTATCGACATTAAAATACTATTTATGAAAAAAATTACTCTTTTCCTGCTTTTTTGTATTTTCCTTTTTAAGGCGAATGCCCAGTATATACAAAAAGTATATGTCAACGAAGATTTCTCTACCTATGCACTCCCATCAGGTTGGTCTGCTTATGCAGATCCCGAAAACAAGCATTGGGATATAGGCGAACCTTCCAGTATTATATCACAACTTCCTCCGAATACGAACAATACAGGGATGACTTTTCCCATGGCATATTTTTATTATTATGAGTTTGGAAACCTAGATAAAAATGCAAGTTTGGAAACCAAGCAGTTCGATGTATCTTCATTACCTTCGGAGGGAGCAATAAAGCTGCAGTTCATCTATCAGTTCGAAAAATACAGCTACGGCGCCAATTTTTATGTAGAAGTTTATAATGGTAGTAGCTGGATAGAGGTCTCTCACTTCACAGAAGATTCTGCTAATCCAACCTATTATGATGCAGACATCACAGCAGTCTTGGGAGGTGCAACCAACGCCAAAGTACGTTTTCGGTGGGAAGGCAATTATAGAGCTCATCTTTTTATCGATAAAGTCCACATTTTTGATGTGAATACTATCTGTAATAAACCTAATAACCTAACCACAAGCAACATTACGCCGGTTAGTATGGACCTGAGCTGGGATGCCGGTGGCTCCGAAACCGAATGGCAGATTATTTATGGACAGGCTGGTTTTAATCCGGAAGCAGGAGAGGGCAATTCTATAAACGTATCCAACACCACCACCAAAACCCTTACCGGGTTATTGCCCGACACCGCTTACGATATTTATGTTCGAGGTTTTTGTGGCACCAACGAAAGCTTTTTGTCCACCCCCATTACCACAAGTACAGATTGCACGGGGATTACCGGTTTTCCGTGGCTTGAAAATTTCAATACTACTTATAATTCTTTACCGCCTTGTTGGAATTGTGTAAGTGGATCCGATTTGGGAGGGTGTTTTGCTCCCAGTGCACCTACAGCCTATCCAGGCAACAAGGCCGCTAAGTTTTATGGCGATAACAACATGTATCTTATGCTTCCACCGGTATTTTTAAATGGGAACCAGCAACTTCGCTTCAAAACCTTGGCAGTAGATCAATATTCTACATTTACTTACAAAGTAAAACTCTCGGTCACCAGTAACCAACCAGAAGATTTTAATATTACCCTAAAACCTTCAACAGAGATTAAACATACCACATATCAAGAAATAGACCCTATTTCCCTTGAAGCATATACGGGATATGTGTATCTGGCAATTCATACATCCAATATAAATGTAGATAATGATCCTTATTATTTCGACGATTTTGTGATTGAGGATATTCCCGAATGTGTTGCGCCAACAAATTTGGAAGTGGTATCGAAAACCTATGATGGGATTACCGTAAACTGGACGGGTAACGGCCCAGAATACAAATGGGAAGTGGTTTATGGCCCACAAGACTTTAACCCGGAAACCGAGGGAATTACCGTTTTGGATGATGACGGCGAAACAGGAATACAACTTACCGATTTTAGCCTCGGGGTCCATTACGATTTTTACGTTAGGGCATATAGCAGCAGCTTCAATAAAAGTCCGTTCTCCAGCGTCGGCCATTTTACAGCACCCTGTGATTATAAGGACAACTTTTTTGAAAGCTTTCAAGGATTAACCAATATACCTGACTGTTGGTTCAAGTTGATCGATTCCAACAGTGATAACGCCCACGTTAGAGTAGGAAACTACGACGATTACAACGGAAATAATTCCGTGGCAGAACTGGAAACGGATACAGGAGCGGTCTATTTAATTTCGCCAAAACTGAATGCGCTTTCAGAAGGTTCAAACCAACTGCGGTTTTTTGCGGAAGGAGATTATTTTTCGTCTTTTGAAGTCGGCACAATAACCAACATAAGCGATGCTTCCACTTTTACCAGCCTGGCAACCTACACTACTTCTGGCGCGGGCCAATACAATGAATATTTGTTGCCGTTTTATGAGGACTTAACGGATGAGCAAATTGCCTTTAAAGTTTCAGGGAACAATAGCATCCATTTAGATAATATTTACTGGGAAACCTCTACGTATTATTGTGAAGAACCTACCGATGTAGAGGTGACAGAAGTAGGACAAACCTATGCGAATATTAGCTGGGTTGAAAATGGTTCTGCGGAAGCATGGAAGCTAATTTATGGCGAACCGGGCTTTGATCCAGCAACCGAAGGCACTATTTTTATCGATGATGATGAAGATGCTGGTGAAGCCTTGACAAATTTAACAATGGACACCCATTATGAAGTGTATATAAGTCCCATTTGTGACTCTGGCGATGTGGCAATTACCCAAACCCCAGTCAGTTTCTTTACCGGTTTTTGCAATGGCGATGTTCCGCTCAACATACAAGGAAATGGACTTTTAAAAGTGAATTTTGTCAATCAGGATTTTTTCAGCAACGGAAACACTACTTCTTATGAAGTTTTTACCGATCAAGTAGTTGAGCTTCCCCAAGGCCTAGAAGCCAAAACTTTCGTGGTTTTTCACACCGGGGTCGTTTATCGAACCAATATTTGGATAGATTTTAATGACGATTTGGAGTTGGGCAGCGACGAACTGGTTTTTCAGGGAGAATCCTTGGCCAACAACCCGACAACCTTGGATGCATCATTCACACTTCCAATAAATGCGGCTTTAGGAGAACATCGCATGCGAATTGCCGCAGCGGCTTCCGGCCAAGACATCCCCGACCCTTGTTTTAGTGGCACAGATGGTTTAGTGGCCGATTTTCAGGTAAATATCACGGAAGCACCATCCTGCTTCCCTCCAACTAATCTGTCTGCTACCAATATAGATGGAACCAGCACGCAACTAGAATGGCAGGAAAATGCTTCGGCCACTGCTTGGAAAATTATTTATGGCCCAGCAGGTTTTGATCCCACAACCGAAGGAACTACGCTAATCGATAACGACGGGGTTCCTTCAGTAACGATAACGGGTTTAGTCCCAAATAGCAGCTATGATTTTTATGTCAAAGCCCTTTGTGAAGCAAGCGATGAAAGCCTGCTGGTTGGGCCGGAAAGTTTTGACACGTCCTGCATTCCGCTTGGCGATTTTTCAGAAAATTTTGATGCTTCCTCCAACCTTCCCGATTGTTGGTCAAATCTTATAGACAGCCCAACGCCACCAGCAGACGGTTTTTCATTGATAGAGCCCAATTACAATACTTCTCATTCTCCTTCAAACTCCATTATTTTATGGAACAGCAACGTTCCGGACGCAAAACTGTACTTGATCACACCAGAACTTTCTGCTTTAATTGAAGGCGATCATCAAATTAGGTTTTTTGCATTTTTCAATGGCAATGCTACTTTGGACGTTGGCTTGATAGATACCCCTTCCGATGCTTCCACTTTTGAACACCTGCAAACCATCACGCCAGAAAACGGATTTTATGAATATGTGGTACGGTTTGACCAGCCTTACAATCAAAAACATATCGCTTTTAAGGCGAGTTCCAGCACTGCCAGTTATTCAATTTTTATAGACGATGTGGTCTGGGAGCCAATACCAACGTGCATTCGCCCCAGTAACCTTACCGTTGGGGATATCACTTCAAATTCTGCAGCAATCAATTGGGATTCAGAAAACAATGAAACTTCTTGGGATATCGTTTATGGCGAAGCAGGATTCGACCCCTTGACCCAGGGAACCAATATTACCGACACCGATGGGGTTGAAGGAACAACGCTTACAGGTTTATCTGCAACCACAGCTTATGAGTTTTACGTGAAAGCAAATTGTACTGCGGAAGATGAGAGCAGTCTTTCCGGCCCAAGATATTTTAAAACACTTTGTGCTCCCTTTGAGGGTTTATCCGAAGATTTTGAAGAAACAACCGATTTGCCCGATTGTTGGAGTAGAATTTTAGAGACTACCTCTAATGTTGCATCGGTGGGTATTGTGGATTATGGCGGAATTGAAAACTCCAGTTCCGTAAGGATTTTCAATTATAATTCAGATGCTTCAGAACTCTATCTGGTTAGCCCCGAGCTTTCAAACATCCAAAACGCCAATCATCAGCTTCGGTTTTCAGCTAAAAAAACTGCTAATTCAAACTTGGAAATCGGTACGATGACGGATCCCAATGATGCTTCCACCTATGTCGCGGTCCAGCAAATAAACACAACCTCAAGGTATCTGGAATATGAAGTAGCCTTCGATGGTTATTATCCGGGGCAATACATCGCTTTCAAGACTACGTATAGCAACAGTTCTTCCGCAGAAGTATTTTTAGACAATGTTATTTGGGAACCTATTGCTTTGTGCCCAAAGCCGACCGACCTCACCGCTACCAACATCACGCAAAATTCTGCCACCTTAAATTGGACCAGAGAAGGAAATGAAACAAGTTGGGAAGTAATTTATGGCGCACCGGGCTTTGATCCGGAAACAGAGGGGAATACACTGTTGGATGATGACGGCTCGCCGGGGATTGTTTTAACGGGACTCACTGAAAACGCAACCTACGAGGTTTATGTAAAAGCGGTATGTGGAACGAATAATGAAAGTGCTTTAACCGGGCCAATCAGTTTTATGCTGTCCTGTTCTTCCTATGCCGATTTTTATGAAGATTTGGAAGACGATTTGGATTTCCCATCCTGTTGGTCTACCGTTATAAATTCTTCTGGAACGTATGCGGCCGTTGTTAAAACCTACTCGGGCGGAAATGATAACTCCAACTCCTTTTATCTATACGATTCCAACCAAGATCCTTCAGAAGCACTTTATTTAATCACTCCGGAGTTGTTGAGCTTGAACGGCGGTCGCCAATTTAGGTTTTCCGCCCGAGCATACAACAATCCCATTTTGGAAGTGGGAACCATGAGCGATCCTACCGATGCCAGTACGTTCAACTATATTGAAACAATCAATGCCATTGGCACGATACAGGATTTTACAATGATTTTTGATGAAACCTATACCGACCATTATTTGGCGTTTAGGGCTAAATTTCCCAATCAATATCAATCTATTTATATAGATGATGTGGTTTGGGAGCCAATAACCAATTGCGATGGGCCAACAGATGTCCAAATTTCGAATATTACCGAAAGCACTGCAAAGGTAAGTTGGGAAGCCGATGGCGATGAAACAGCTTGGAGGATTATTTATGGGGAAGCTGGTTTTAACCCTATCATTGGTGGTAATACAATTGACGTTAACGGTACTTCCTTTGAGAGCACGCTGTCAGGCCTTACGGCAAGCACAACTTACGATGTATATGTACAAGCTGTTTGCCCCAACGGCGATGAGAGTTCACTATACGGCGTTATTCCTACGCAATTCCAAACGGGTTGCCCCCCGATAGGGAGTTTTTTCGAAAATTTTGATTCCCTGCCAATAGATGTTATTCCTGATTGTTGGCAAAAACTGATGGAAGATGTTTCCAATCCGGGCAACGTGATTTTTGGCACCAAGGATTTCTCAGCCTATTCCGCACCAAATTTTATGGCCATGTACAATGGTTATGAGCCAAATGCAAAGCTATACCTGGTTGCGCCAATGCTCAATAATTTATCCGACGAAAACCATCAATTAAGGTTTATGGTCAAAAAAGATGCGGGTGCCCATTTGCAAGTGGGCACCATGGAAGATGCTAATGACCCTGCTACTTTTTCAGCAATAGAGACCATTGCCGCCACTTCGAGCTACCAAGAATTTTCGGTGGAACTTGGTGACGTGGACGGCCATCAGTTTATCGCATTCAAGGCTTATTTCACTTTAAATTCACAGGCAGTCTATTTAGACGACGTGGTATGGGAACCGGTTTCCTGCCCCAAGCCTATCGCGCTGGCCACAGATAATTTTAACGGAAATTCAATAGATCTTTCTTGGATTGAAAGTGGTTCCGCAACATCTTGGCAAATTAAATACGATGCAATTGGTTTTAATCCGCTTACGGAAGGGACGTTGGTTTTGGATAACGATGGAGTTCTTGGAGAAAGCATTACGGGATTAAACCCAGCCATTGAGTATGAATTTTATGTGAAATCATCTTGCGCCGAAAGCGAGACGAGTGAATGGGCAGGGCCAAAAAAATTCATCGACGCTCCCATGAATGATGATATTTGCAACGCCATCACGCTGAGTTTGGATGCAGGCTGTGCTGGCGGAACGTACACAAATACCGGGGCAACACTTCAGAATAACGAACCCACCGATAGTTGCTGGGACACTACGGAATATTTACGAACGGTTTGGTTCAAGTTTGTAGCACCGGAAAGTGGTAATGTAACCATTACAACCGAATTTTCGGGCGGGTCGCTTGCAAACAATCATTTTAAGGTTTACGAAGCACCCACAGATTGCTCCAATCTACAAACTTTGGGGGCGGTAACCACGTGTAGCGATATTAATGTGAACGGGGCAACAATCAACCCGTCATACCTTACCCCAGGAGCATATTATTATATTCAGGTGAGTGGCATTGGAAATCTACAAGGCACTTTTTGTATTGAAGTGCAAGAAGAAGCAGATTACTATTATGGCTATGATTATTACGATGCAGAAAATGACTACCGATGGTTTCCCGAAAACCCTGAAAATGCGAACACACTTGTGGATAACGTAGAAATTAAAGTGGATATGGCGACTTTTACCGAAGCTATTGCTATCAAGAACCTAGTTGTAGGACCCGGAGCAAGCCTGAATATTGAGAGCGTGCTCACCTTAACTGAAAGTCTGGTCAATAACGGGGCGTTAACCTTTAAAAGCACCGCAACCAAAAATGGGGAATTGGCGCCAGTGCCAGCAACTTTCACTATGTTGGGAGCTATTACCGTAGAACGTTATATGAAGAATAAACGCTCCTACAGAATGGTGAGTAGCTCAGTAACCACCCCCAACTCCATCCACGATAATTGGCAAGAAGGAGCAACCGGCAACACCGACAATCCAATCCCCGGATTTGGTACGTACATTACAGGAAGCACCACCGACCAGCAGAACGGGTTTGACGGTACGGCAACGGGCAATCCATCTATGTTTACAGTAGATGTCGTAAATCAACAATTTCAGGCAATAACAAATACTGATGTGCATACCCTGACGGCGGGAAACCCGTATTTGCTATTTGTTCGTGGGGATCGGAGCATCGACCTGACCAATAACGAAGCCTCCAGCGAAACCGTGCTTCGTGCCACAGGGTCATTATTCACAGGTACGAACATCCAAAACTTTAACACCGAAGACGCAGGGGATTTCGTGATGTTCGGGAATCCGTACCAAAGCACCGTCAACTTAAACTCGGTTTTTGCGGGTTCAACGAACCTAAATACTAATCAATTTTATGTGTTCGATCCATCTCTTGGAGACCACGGGGCTTATGTTACCGTACTTCTCCCAGGAGGAACTAACACATCCGGTTCAGCAGCCAACGAATACCTCCAGCCTGGTCAAGGTGGGCAGATTGCCACCGCTACTGCTGGCGTTTCATCTGTAGTATTTAACGAAATTGATAAAAGTCCAGGCGAGTTTACCTCAACGAATCGCCCATTGTCTGGAAATGATATGTTAACTGTACAATTATACACTACTGAAAACTTCAACAATGAAGGACCAGTACACGATAGCTTCGGAATTATCTTTGCAGAAGGAAACAACAACGAACTTACAACTGCTGATGCTGTAAAGCCAATGAACTTCTATGAGAACTTAGGTATTAACCACAACGGAACTTACTTGAGTATCGAACAAAGAGATATGCCACAAGCAGCTGAGGTGTATTCAATGTTCACAACAGGTTACCAACAATCTGAATATACTTTAAAAGTTATTGTTGATGGTTTGGATAGCACTGTTCTTTACCTTG
>NZ_JBLWVE010000030.1:0-10009 GCF_048268645.1 Brumimicrobium sp.
AATTTGGATGGATGATTATAACCATAAAAGACCACACGATAGCTTAGGGAAAATACCACCAGTAAAATATGCTGAAAACAAACGTGTCGCTGCCGCTAGGCTCATTTTAAAATAAAATGGTTTTAAAGAAACGATATGAAGAGAAAGCCATTCTATTTTAAAACGTAAAAAATTATATATTTGGAAAAACAAACAGTTTTAAATAGGGGAAGCTTACAGTTCAAGCTGCTCGGAACTAAAGGCTTGAAGCACGACATGATAATCTGGTCTAAAATTTATATAGAATTCGGAATTACCATTATTAAAACTACCTATTGCACTGACCTTTTCCCACGATTCCGTAAACATCACACCAATTAGTTAACCCATTAACCTCACGGAAGGCAGGTAAAAAGGTGTTCGTCAGCCGTTCCGTTTCGTTCCGCAAAACATCCCAACAACGGTATACAAAGCAACTAAACTTTAATATTTTAAGATCAAAAAGAAGACTTGCCAATAAAATATTTGTAGCATAAAGTAGGATAGAATATAACAATCAAAAAGCCCACTGTGTTTTTTTACAGTGGGCTTCATTAAAAAAAATCATTGTTGTCCGATTAAAATTCTATGATCTCGGTAAGTCCAAGCCAATAATAACTTTCGGGGAGTTTCTTAAATATGACCTTTATTTTCATTTTGTTCAGTAACAAAACCGAAATATCGCAAGTTCGTCTATCATTGAATTTTAAAAAGTACATTTTCAGAGGTTTACGCTTTAGTCTTGGCTCTTGATTCCTGTAGCGCCAGCGGTCTTGTCTCTATTCTCGGACAATACTGAAAAAAAAATATATTAACTAATCTATACGTATCAAAAACTCAGATCAAAGATCCCATTGGTCAATTCAATCTGGCCATTATCATTGTTTTCAACAACTCCGGAAAAGGAACCCTTAAGAACGCCACCTGAATTTGTTGTCACAGAGTTATTAAAATTTGAAGCCATTGGATAATAAGTTGATATTAGATTGATTTGAAAGGAGTATCTAAAAAAAGTGTATCAGCTCCCTTTTTAAAATACTCCCTGCATTATTGAACTTTGAAAGGCTTTCTGTCTGTATAATACATTCTAATGCCATTACCGATCCCCTTCTTGGACCTTGGGTATGCTCAGTGTGTACCTCTTTTAACATTTCACACTACTCACTTTATCACAAGCCTCTTCGCTACAAATTGATTCCCAACTCTCACTTTCACCAAATAAACTCCAGAGACAATTCCATCAGTTCTTACTCTGATGTTTTTGTGTGCTCCAAAATCCCCACGGAACAACTCCCTTATCTTTTTCCCCGAAATATCAAAAAGCTGGATACTTCCTTCCGAAGATAAAGTTTGCGAAATTGTAAATTCCGAGGTCGCTGGGTTGGGATGTAGTATGATGGAACTCGCTGATAATTCATTGTCGCCAACGCCTAGACAAAAGTTAACCACATTGTCAAAACTGAACATTCCCCGTCCAAAAGTTCCAGCATAAAGCGTTTGCGTTGGTTCGTGCAGCTTCAAGTCCATAATGATGGTCTGGGGGAGCCCATTACCCAAAATATCCCAACTTTCTCCATCATTTATCGAAAACCACACGTTCAAATCTGTCGCTACAAGAAGTATATTTTCCTCTGAATAGGTAATAATGTCGTTAACGGGCAAATTCGGCAAGTTAGATGAAATGTCCGTCCAGTTTTCTCCGCCATCCGTGGTCTTGAAAACGTGCGGGGTATATTCCAAGTATTTAAAACCAGAAACCGCAACGTATGCAGTCATATCATCATCTGGAACCATCGCGATAGAAGTAATATATTGGTCTGGTAAGCCTGTGCTTACATCTGACCAAGTAGCGCCACCATCAAAAGTTACATTTACATTTCCATCATCGCTTCCAGTATAAATTACATCGAGATTGTTATAAGAAGAAGCGATTGCGGTAAGCGTTCCGAAAGCCATAGAACCACTGGTATGAATGCCGTCCGTTAAGTCTGGACTGATCACAGTCCAGTTTGAAGCTCGATTGGAAGTATATAATCTATTGGTTCCGTAATAAAGAATTTCGTGGTCAAAAGGCGAAATTATAACCGGAGTGTTCCAGTTGTTCCTGTCGTTTCCATTAATTCCATTGGTGGCATAATTGAAACTGTCTCCCCCATCGATGCTCCGACCCAAGTTTCCATATTGCGACTCCACGTAAATGTAATTATTGTCCACCGGATCAACATTTACGTGAAAACCATCACCACCCCAAATGGAGTGCCAGTCACTCGCTCCACCAGTCATTGTTCGTATCGTATTGTTGTCCTGTGTTCCGCCGTAAAGTCTTTCTGGTTGGGTCCTGTCAACTTCAATATTGTAAAATTGCGTTATGGGAAGGTTTAAGAACTTACTCCAACTGTTACCTCCATTGTTTGAAATATAAGCCCCACCATCGTTACCGGCAAGCATAAAATTACTGTTGGTCCTTGAAAAATCCAATGCGTGATGATCTACATGCATACCTGGTAAGGTCTGCCAAGAAGCACCACTGTCTGTAGATTTTGCAATCTCAAGACCTACAATATATACTTCAGATGAATTGGTTGGATTTACACGAAGATTTCCAAAATACCAACCAAAATTGGCATCAATGCCACTTAAAGCACTCGGTGGAGTTACCAATGTCCAATTGTTGCCATTGTCGATACTTTTATACAGGCCATCGAATTTGTTAGTTATTTTGTTAGTGGTGTAACGAGCATAAACCGTAGAAGGATCGGATTCCGAAACAGCAATTCCTATTCTTCCCGTTTGTACATTTGGAGCAGGCAACCCGTTGGCTTCACCCAACCGAGTCCAAGTGGTGCCACCGTCCATAGAGCGATGGATTGCGGAGGTTACCCCTGCATAATCACGCTCCCAAGGTTTACGGGTTCGCTCCCACATGGAAGCGTACAGAATGTTGGTGTTTACCACATTCATCGCAACATCTATTGCTGCTGTTGAATCGGTCACAAACAGCACTTGTTCCCAACTTCCACCTCCGTTTAGGGTTCTATAAATTCCCCGCTCGCTATTCGTACCGTATAATTCTCCAGTAGCTGCCACAAAAACACGATCTGGGTCTGTGGGATCCACTACAATTCTGCCAATATGATTGCTTTCAGGCAAACCGACGTTCGTCCACGAATCGCCGGCGTCGTCGCTTCTGTAAATTCCATCGCCAAAATAAGCTCCATCGGTGGCGCTTCCATTTGCTTCCCCCGTTCCCGCATAAATTCGCTGTGGACTTGAGGGTGCAATAGCAATATCCCCAATAGACATTTTTGCTTCATTGTCAAAAATTGGAATCCAGTTCACGCCAAGGTCATAACTTCTAAAAATGCCTCCCGTGGCCGTGGCAACGTAAAGATGGTTGTCGTTATCAGGGGCAATTGCAACATCAGTAATTCTTCCGCCCGTGTTCAATGGTCCCACGAATGACCATTCCCCAGCCACTTCAGGCAATCTGTTGACCTGGATTTGTCTTGATTGAACAATGGCTTCTTTATAAGCCTCTTTATTGATATAGTTGTTTGGATAGGCACGCTGGTTGTACATCCACTCTGCTGGGTACTCCATTTTCCCAGTTTCTTGGATAATATCTTCAAGTCCACTGGCAGACACGCCGTCTGAATTATCCTTATAACTTGAAATTAAAAGAGTAGAAAGTAAGAGCAAAAGGACTATCAGAAAAAAGGGAAGTGTGTATTTTTTCATTTCGAACATTTTAGAATTTGCAGTATTTTTAATCAAGATTCTATTTGAATCCTCTTGATTATAAATACCTTTAATATTTATTTTACATTCTAGTTAAGCATTTACCAGTCTCTAAAAAGTATAATTAAAATAAATAGAGGTCGGTAGATCCATATTCAAACTTTGATTATTCTAGCGTATGTCTCGTTGAGCGCAGTCGAAACGTAATTAATAAGGTCCAATAGTTCTCGTCTTTAGTTTATCTTGAACGAAGTCGAAAGGCTCGAACAGACAAAGGGAAAATTCTTTATATCACTGATAATCATATTAATGAATTATATGCAACTAACTACTGACCTCTAAAAAAATATTGAGAACTCCCCATAAAAATCAATCAATTCACTGTTTTACAAGCCATTAAAATTTCCAGTCCAATGTTATTAGTCACTCTCAAAGCGTAATAGATATTGAACCAACGGTGTTTAAGAATTGAACGGCAGCTCTCAAGCTACTTTTCTAACCGTGTGTGTTATCTAATTCGCATCACTATTTAGACCGATTCTAAACAAATATACGTTTTTTTCAGAAACAATTAACATTATCTAGCTGTTTATTTAAAATTAATTTTCCGAAATCTGAAATAGAATTCACGGTTATATTGCTTTAATAGATTCAAATCGTTTGGTATAACGAAAACCTGGCATTTCTGTTAATAGAGCATTTTTTATATTTCAAGTTTGCATCCATCAATAGCTATTCAGTTTCTAAAATAAACAGCTCATCTGTAATATGGCCATAATTTCCCGATACCCTTTTTCGATTTTATCATTTGGGATAATAGCGTTTTCGAGACGTCGTGTAGAATCCATCCTGCTGTAAATACATCGCTTGTGAATTTAGATTAAACAATATTGCGGCAGTTCCCAAACGGGAGATAAAATCTCAGGTCAAAACGAAACGAAATAAATATGCTGGGGATAAAAGTGTTGGCATTATCCAGTAGTCACTTGAAGGAAGTATTCTATGAGTTTACCTTCCTTCTATATTGTTTGCTTACACAATGCATAAAAATTCCACGCTTCTATCATTAAAAATTTCTGAAATAGCACTATAGATTTAAACCAATATAAAGATGATAAAAGAAGTAAGGACGATTTTATTTTCCCTGAATTGAAAAAGGCCAAAATCAATAAACATCTAACTATGCGCATAGCGCACCATAGCTTTGGTAACATTGCAGGCGATACAATACATCTATTAATGCTGCAGAAATTGTATCGGTACAGTAATTTAAAAACCATCTTAGACTTTCAGGCAAACTTTATACGATAGAAGCTGATTATAATCGTGTTATAATCTTCTAATAAGAGTCTTTGGTAGTTGTCAAATATCACATTTACAATGATACGTCTGATAATGAATCTACGGCAATAATAGGCACATCGAATATTTTATTGTCTATAAACTAATAAGTGCTCCTCAAATTACTATTAATAATTCAAATTAAGTCCTGCTCCAAACCCCATATCGCTATCGTAATGGGCAGTAATTCCCACATTTCGTGTTGCGATATATCGCAATCCTCCCATATACTCCTTGTCTGTATTCCACATTAGATTCATACGCAATCTTTGCGTGAGGGGAATGTCTTTTCGCTCAAATTGCAGCCTTACATTACCATCTGAGAATATTTCGGCCTGTGCCATTACCAACATTGGCAGGGTATAATTGACACCTATACTAACTAATGCACGCTTATCTTTTGTGTTTTTTTCTCCAAAAAGGTTTTCCTCAACCTCATCATGTCCCAATTTTCTATTGCGCCAGTCAAAGCCTACAAATGGCATCAGCCACTGCATTTTTGCAATATACCGTCCTATATGGGTTTCTGTTTCATATCCGTGCATATCATTATAGCCTAAACGTCATTCGGTGCCAAAACTCCAACGAGTGCTCTGTATCATTAACTCCCCATCATTTCCATTTGTAGCAAAATCGTTTTCTGCCATTAAATGAAATTCCCTGTCATCGCCCTTTAATTTTCTTAATGCAAATTCTGGATTTGGAATCAATGGATTGGGCTCTTGGTTTTCATAACTAAAAACCCTACCCATCCCGCTCATCATATGGTACAATATGTGGCAATGAAAAATCCAATCACCTTCAGCATTGGCTTCAAACTCGATGACATCAGTTTCCATAGGCATAATATCCACCACGTTTTTTAGCGGAGCGTAATCCCCTTGACCGTTGAGCAACCTAAAATCGTGTCCGTGCAAGTGCATTGGGTGGCGCATCATTGAATTATTATACATGGTAATCCTTACTTTTTCACCTTTTTTTATCAGGATTTTGTCGCTTTCTGATATCACTTTATTATCCAAACTCCAAACGTAGCGGTTCATGTTTCCCGTAAGTGTAAAATGCAGTTCCTTTACAGGTGCGTCCTCGGGAAGTGTAGTTTTGGTAGGCGATTTGAGCATAGCGTAATTGAGTGTTGTGATGTCTGAAAGCTCATTGCTTTTGTACATTTCTTCGTTCATCTTCATTCCATCCATTTCGTCCATTTTATGACCAGTAGACTCTTCGCCTTCCATATCCATCTTCTTGCTTTTTCCGTTATCCGCAGGGCCTGTTATTTCAGGATACATCACCACGTTCATATCCATTTGTTGCATACTCATTTTCATTCCCATTTGATCGAGGTCCCCATTCATTTTCATCATTCCATTCATCATTTCCATACCCTCAAAATATTTAAGTTTTGGTAGTGGCGACGTGAGCTGTTTAATGCCTTCTCCCAAATAGATGGAAGCAGATTTGGTGCGGTCTTCTGGTGTTGCTAAAAACTCAAAAGCCGTATTATCTGCAGGAATGTTAACTACCACATCGTAGGTCTCAGATACTGCAATAAGCAGTCTATCGACCTCCACAGGTTCTACATCATTACCGTCATTGGCCACCACGGTTATTTTTCCGCCGGCATACGTAAGCCAGAAATAGCTGGAAGCACCTCCATTTGAAATTTGCAGCCGCACCTTATCTCCGGCTTTTAAACCTTTCAGGGAAGTATCGTCATTTTCACTTTTGCCATTGATTAGAAATTTGTCATAATAAACGTCGCTTACATCCATAGCGTTCATACGCTTCCACTCGTTGCGAAGTTTCGTTTTAAGATGTCCGGCTTTTACAGCTTCTCCATAACTTTGAGTGGTTCCCTTTTTAATCGCAAACCAATCTGACGCGTTGTGAAGCATTCTATGTACATTTTCTGGTTTATAGTCGGTCCATTCGCTCAAAACGATCGGAATGGTAGACAAGTCGTCAATGCCTTTTCTGAAGGTTTTATTATCGGGTCTTTTCTTCAAAATCATAGAACCATACAGTCCTATCTGTTCCTGCTTTTCTGACAGTTAAGATTTAAGTATTATTTATGAGTTCCATCTTAATTGATTCTTAAACTAAACCTACCGCTCCATTCTATTCCACCAATATTGCGCGCGTTATCCTTACTGCCAAATTGCATATCTTCATTAAAGTTATCTGGATATAGAAGGATGCCACTTAAATTAGGGTAATGCCATTCTTTAAAGCCAAAAACAGGAATCACAGCACTTACTACAATCAAAATTTTGTCTAATTCTTCCAATTCAAACTGTACACCCTCTATATAAACCTCACTTAAAAACTGCATCATCCGTTGTTGAAAAACAAGTTGCCTGCCTTTAGAAAGATTTCTATAATAAAGAACATTCTCCAACAATAATTTGTGCCAATGATATGGAAAAGGTTGGACTCTCCGACGTTTTGCTTTTCGATAAAAATGAATAACAAACAGAAGAATCACAACCTAAATTAAAACATAAGCCATATTGAAAGAGGAATTAATCCACAGGTTCCGCCTTAAATCCTACTTTTTGCAAAGTTGATTTTACGTCTTCTTCGGTTGCACCATCGCTTTCAATGGTTAAGATTTTATTAGGATTGGCGGTATCTACTTCCCAACTTTCTACACCTTCTTGTTTGTTTAAAAAAGGGGTTACTTTTGATACACACCCACCACAATTGATATTTGTTTTAAATTTTAAAGTTTTCATAGTATTGAATTTATTAATTATTAAAGTTTTACTCGTTTAAGTCTTAAGCTGTTTGCTACTACAGATACACTACTGAATGCCATTGCTGCACCTGCAATCATCGGATCCAACAAAAACCCATTTACGGGATACAAAACTCCCGCTGCAATTGGAATACCGATGATGTTGTAAATGAATGCCCAGAATAAGTTCTGACGTATACCCAACACGGTTCTTTTCGATAATTCCAGCGCTTTAGGAATGGATTGCAAATCTGATGTTATCAAGGTCATTTTTGCGACGTCCATTGCTATGCCTGAACCTTTACCCATTGCGATACTCACATTGGCTT
The DNA here is from genome assembly GCF_048268645.1 of Brumimicrobium sp. Classification (NCBI taxonomy): domain Bacteria; kingdom Pseudomonadati; phylum Bacteroidota; class Flavobacteriia; order Flavobacteriales; family Crocinitomicaceae; genus Brumimicrobium; species Brumimicrobium sp. The sequence goes on from NZ_JBLWVE010000030.1 coordinate 8,164, forward strand.
GTGCCAAAGCGTGGGAGTCATTGATACCATCGCCAACCATTGCTACTATCTTTCCATCCGTCTGTAATTTTTCAACAAAAGCCGCTTTGTCCGAAGGCATTACTTCGCCTTGGTAATTTGTTATTCCTACTTGATTTGCTACAGCAGATGCTGTTTTATTGTTATCTCCCGTGAGCATAAAGACTTCGATGCCTCTTTCTTGAAGCGTAGCTATGGCTTTTTTTGAAGTTTCCTTTATCTTGTCTGCAATAGCGAGTATCGCCAACACCTCTTTTTCATTGCCAAGGAAAATGACTGTTTTCGATTGCTCTTCAAGACTTTCTGCTGTTTGCATCAAGGAAGTATCGATTTGAATATTTTTCTCAAGCATTAGTTTATGATTTCCAACATAGTATTGTGAACCATTTTCTGTTTGAGCTTTTACACCTTTGCCTGTAATGCTTTCAAAAGAAGTCATTTCAGCTTTTCCAATATTCTCATCCTTTAAGTGATTGACTACCGCTTCTGCCAAAGGGTGTTCTGATTGTGCTTCTATTGCCAAAAGAATTTGCTTGTATTGATTTTGATCTTCAAGTTTATCCCTCCAAAATATATCAGTTACTAAAGGTTTTCCTTCCGTAATTGTGCCAGTTTTATCAAGAATGACAGCATTCACTTTATAACCGAGTTCTAAACTTTCGGCATCTTTTATAAGAATATTATTTTCAGCACCTTTTCCGATACCCACCATTATGGCGGTAGGGGTCGCCAACCCCAATGCACAAGGACAAGCTATTACCAATACAGCTACAGAAGTCAATAAAGCTTGAGAAAATCCGTTTTCGCCACCAACTGACATCCAAACAATAAATGTAATAATAGATATACCTAAAACGACAGGAACAAATATTCCAGCAATTTTATCTACCAGTTTCTGAACAGGCGCTTTGCTTCCTTGTGCGTCCTGAACCATTTTAATGATTTGGGACAGCAAGGTTTCTCCACCTACTTTTTCGGCAGTAAACTGGAAACTACCTTTTTGGTTTACCGTTCCTGCGAAAACTTTTTCATCCTTTGTTTTTTCTACAGGAACAGGCTCTCCCGTAATCATACTTTCATCAACATAAGAGCTTCCTTTGGAAACTTCTCCATCCACAGGAATCTTCTCTCCTGGACGTACCAATATCGTCTGACCTACTTGAACAGCCGAAATAGAAATTTCCTTTTCTTCCCCGTTTTCAATAATTTTAAGCGTTTTAGGTTGTAATCCCATCAGCTTTTTAATAGCCGAAGAAGTATTTGACTTTGCCTTTTCCTCCAATAGTTTCCCTAAAGAAATAAAAGTTATAATTACCGTAGCCGCCTCATAATAGACGTGAGGCTCGATACCACGACTCAACCAAAATTCAGGAAAAAAGGTGTTGAAAACACTAAACAAAAATGCAATTCCGGTACTCAAGGCCACCAAGGTATCCATATTCGCCTTACCGTGTTTGGCTTGCTTGAAAGCATTGATAAAAAAGCTACGACCAAACCAAAATAGAATAGGGAAAGCCAATAGTAAAGAAATCCACTTACCTGGTTCCCATTGCATAAAAAACATTCCTAATACAAAAATTGGAAGCGTAAGAATGGCTGACCAAATAGTGCGATTTTTTATGTCTTGATAGTGCTTTTGCTGTAGTTCTTGTTGTACTTCCGAAGGATTCTCCGCATCAATGATAATATCATAGCCCACTTCGCGAAGTGCATTTTGAAGTTGATTAGGACTCAACTCTTTGTCGTACTCTACAAGAACAGAGCTATTGGCAAAATTTACGCTTGCATCAAAAACGCCTTTCGTATGTTTTAATACAGATTCAACGCT
>NZ_JBLWVE010000031.1:0-8474 GCF_048268645.1 Brumimicrobium sp.
GGTTTGATGGCGAATTCCAATATTTTTTTGAGTTGAGAAATGGGTGCAAAGTTGTATGCCCTGTATTTTCTCTGCGCTATTTTGATTCTGGCGATATTTCGGTAGTACATTTCATCGCCAAAATACATCAATAGAAGCGTTTTAATGGAATCCTTAATTACATATTTAGGAAGGCTTCTGTTTTTTTCGACATATATTACCAAAGCCATTTTACGGGAAGATTTGTAGATTTCCACGATGTCAAAATACACTTCATAAATAACAGTATCCTCTCCCAAGAAAGGATGTTTGTTACAAAGTTCCATAAGATTTCCCTCCCAAGGCATGATCCCGTTATGAAATGACCATCCGCTATCGTAGGGTGCAGTGACAAGTATTTCTGTGACCAATTTTTTTAGTTGTAATCGGCCTTTTGCAATAAAATGCAAACGGGGTGGCTGTCCGAGCTCGACTAGGGTAAAAAAAGTCTCTACTTCTAATTGAGTTTATATGTCAAAAAAAACCACGAATTCACGAAAATAAAAACTTATAATTCGTGTATTCGTGGTTTATTAATTTAGGATTGATTTTTTTCCATTAGCCATTAGCCATTAGCCATTAGCCATTAGCCATTAGCCATTAGCCATTAGCCATTAGCCATTAACCTTATTTCTTCCTCTTAGACTTTCCTTTTTTAGGATGTACAAGCTTCATTTCGTCAATCAGGTTTGTGGCGCCGGCGTATTTATCAACGATAAAAAGTACGTATCGAATATCAACCATAATGTTTCGCGATAAAGATGGATCGTAGTAATAATCGCTCATAGTTCCTTCCCAAACACGGTCAAAGTTCAAACCTATCAGGTTTCCGTGGGCGTCAATTGCTGGACTTCCAGAGTTTCCACCTGTGGTGTGGTTGGTTCCGATAAAGTTTACAGGGATTTTACCGTTTTCGGCATAAGGTCCGTAATCTTTACTGTTGTATAAGTCGATAAGCTTTTGAGGCACGTCGAATTCATAATCGCCTGGAATGTATTTTTCCATAACTCCGTCTAAGTGGGTTACAGGCTCGTAATAAACGGCATCGGCAGGAGAATATCCTTTCACTTGTCCGTAGGTTACACGCATTGTGCTATTGGCATTAGGGAAGATTCTAGCATCCTTCGGACTAAGTTCTAACAACGCTTTCATATAATCACGCTCTAGGCCAGAAATATTCAGTCTTAATGCTTCATAGTCTGGAGCAATTTTAGTGAAATAAGCATCGGCCATATCTCTAGCAACTTGATATCCAGGGTCCTTTTCTAGCTTAGCCATAACGGTTTCAGCATCGCCTTCTAATAAAGATTTAAACGATTCAAAATTTGTAAATGCTGAGTTGCTATATACATCTTCAGTCAGCCTTTCTACATCCATGTTTTTAAATGAATCAGGTAGAAAACGTTCGTCAACTTTTTCAGCATATAACGCGATAAGAACTTCAAAAACGTCTTTATCAACTTTGCTGCTATAGTCTTTATACTTTACATTCATAGAAGCAATCAGGTTGTCTCTTCTGTCGTTAAACGATTGTTCCCCGCGATTTTCGTATGCTTGTTTCAATTGATAGACTTGGAATGCAGTGGTAAGTAACTCTACATTTCGCAAGGCGGTTTCTAAAAAGTATTCTCGAGCTAGGGAATAAGGCTCTATCTGAGTATAGTACGTTTCAAACTGAGGCAATAGATTTCCATATTCCGCTTGCTTGCCTTTCTTTTTCATTTGTGCAGTAAGGTCGCGCTCTTGATCCTTTTTAATGCCAACAGCATTCGATTTTGTTAAACCAAGGGTTTCGCCTCTCCATTTTTTCCAGTAGTTCGCGATTCTAGCAAACTTAGAAGCATATTGAATTTTAATCTGCGGATCGGCACGCATATATTCGTCTACAATTGCCAAAGCCGCATCACGAATAGCGATTCGCGCTGGGTTGATGGTTTCTACTATTTGCTCTAAAGCTACCGATGGCAAGTACTCGTCTGTAGATCCTGGAAAACCAAAAACCATTGTAAAATCGCTTTCAGCTACACCGTCCAAGGAAATCGGTAAAAAGTGTTTTGGAGTGTATGGCACATTGTCTTCGGAGTATTCTGCAGGGTTGTTATTCTTGTCTGCGTAAATTCTGAATAAAGCGAAATCACCTGTATGTCTAGGCCATACCCAGTTGTCAGTATCGCTTCCAAACTTCCCGATAGAAGAAGGTGGCGCGCCTACCAAACGAATGTCTTTAAAGGTTTCAACTACAAAAAGCATGTATTGGTTGCCTTCGTAAAAAGTTCGAACTCTGTTTTCTTGGTATTTTTCTTTAGGTGAGTTTTGTACTACCTTGGCAATGTTCGCCTCAATGATTCCTTGCTTGTCAGCTTCACTCATTGCTGAGGTTGTCCCTTCCAAGATTTTTTCGGTCACATCTTCAATTTTGATAATAAAAGTAGCGGTAACACCAGGGTTAGGCAATTCTTCCTTCAGGCTTTTTGCCCAAAATCCGTGTTCAAGATAGTCGCTTTCTAAAGAGGAATGCTTCTGAATTTGAGAATATCCACAGTGATGGTTTGTAAGTAAAAGTCCTTGGTTACTAATCATTTCACTGGTACAGCCACCGTTAAAGTGCACAATGGCATCTTTTAGACTGGAGTTGTTAACGTCGTAAATATCTTGGGCAGACATTTTCATACCCAGATTTTTCATTTCTGTTTCGTTCATCCCGTCTAAAAGTGAGGGGATCCACATACCTCCTTGCTGAGCAAAAAGAGGGACTGATAAAAAGATAAAGAGAAGGCGTAATAATTTCATATAAATCGTTTTTTGATAATTGCTTGCAAGATAACAATACGGAAGGGAAAACGAAATCGAAAACGAAAACGAAATTCAATTATAGCTTAAGTCAGTTTTTTTAAAATTATAATTTAAAGTTAAGGTTTCTTATTTAATTGGTCAGGAAATCTCATACACTTAGTTTTGAAGCTTAGAGATTTAATTTTTTGGAGTTAAAAAGGTGTGTTTTTTGAAGTCTATTAAGTTATTCAAGTCTCTATTAAACTAAATAGTATTAAAAATTTAAAATTCAATTATGTTTAAATCGTTAAAATTAAAAACCCTATTCTTGTTTGTAACTGTTTTAGGTTCAGTAGCCTCATTCGCACAAGAAAATGAAGTGAGTGATGCTGAGTTGAACAAGTTTGCTGATGCATACATAAACATGCAAATGCAAAATCAAGAAGCGCAACAAGAAATGATTGCCATTATTCAGAATGAAGGTTTGAAGGTGGAGCGTTTCAGTGAAATTGATCAAGCTACTATGGATCCTAACAAGGAAAGCGATGCTACTCCTGCCGAGCTGAAAATGCACGCCAATGCTACCGATAAAATGAAGAAAATGCAGCCTGCATTAGAGAAAAAAGCTATTGAAGGAATAGAGTCTAAAGGACTAACATTTGAGCGTTTTCAAGAGCTCGCGACAGTAATTCAGCAAGACCAAAGTTTGCAACAGCGCCTACAAGATATTTTGATGAAAAGTCAAGGGCAGTAATTTATTGCTTAATATTTTAAATCTCAGGGAAGTCGTTTTGGCTTCCCTTTTTTTTTGGTCTCAAATAGAGTTAAAACTATGTGCTTTAGTGCACCTCGTTTTCCCCGAATGACTCGGGGCTAAAAAGATTTACCACGAATCTCACAAATTATAACGAATTTACTCGTTTCTTGAACATGTGGGTGCAAATGATTCTCTGTCTATTTCACGAATGTAGTAACTGCCTGCCAAGGCGCGACAAATCTGTTTTAAAATAATTCATAGTGGTTTATTTAAGAATTGTGACTCAGGCGTAGGAAAGGGTATTGGTTTACATCCTGATGGGTAGTATTATTTTTTCCAAGTACAAAACTTTAACTCGGATTATTTCCTTGCAATTGGAATTATTCCATAGTTTTGTAATATGCAAAACAAGTCCATACTACATCTCGATTTAGATACATTTTTTGTGTCGGTAGAGCGATTGCTAAACAGCGAGCTGCTTAAAAAGCCTGTATTGGTAGGGGGTACGGGGAATCGTGGGGTTGTTGCGGCTTGTAGTTATGAAACCCGAAAGTTTGGAATACGTTCTGGAATGTCTATGAAAATGGCACGGCAACTATGTCCTCAAGCCATCGTGATTCGAGGGAATTCGGGAACCTATATGAAGTATTCCAGTCTAATTACGGATATAATCCGAGACACCGTTCCTGTATTTGAAAAAACAAGTGTAGATGAGTTTTATGTAGATTTAACGGGAATGGATCGCTTCTTCGGCAATTACAAGTTTGCCACAGAACTTCGCAAAAGGATTATTAAAGAATCTGGTTTGCCCATTTCTTTCGGACTTTCTCAAAATAAAATAGTTAGTAAGGTTGCGACAGGAGAGGCAAAGCCCAACAACCAGCTTAAAATAGATAACGGTTTCGAAAAAGCTTTCTTGGCTCCTTTACCCATTCGTAAAATTCCTATGGTTGGCAAAGCTTCGGCTCAAACTTTAATTCATTTAGGAATTGACCGCATAAAACTAATACAAGAAATGCCTGTGGAAATGCTTATTTCCGTAATGGGGAAAAATGGGCAAACCATTTGGAATCGCGCCAATGGTATAGACAATACGCCTGTTACTCCCTATTGTGAGCGCAAATCGATTTCCAACGAACGCACCTTCAATATGGATACGATTGATGTGCAAAAACTTCGCGATACCCTTATTGCTATGGTCGATACGCTTTGTTACCAATTGCGATTGGGCAATAAAATGACGGGATGTGTTTCAGTAAAAATCAGGTATTCCGATTTCCAAACCTATAACAAGCAAATTCGAATTCCCTACACCAGTGCAGACCATATTCTCACGCCAGTGGTTATGGAGCTTTTCAATAAACTTTATAACAGACGGATTTTAGTGCGATTAATAGGCGTAAAGTTTTCACATTTGGTGGGTGGGCATTATCAAATCAGTCTTTTTGACGACAATGAAAAAACATTAAATCTATATAAGTCTTTAGACCATATCCGAAATCGTTTTGGAGCGGGAAGTATAATGAAAGCGTCCACACTAGATGTTCGCTCTGTAATCTCTGGGCGCAATCCATTTGATGGCGAGCCTCCCGTTCTGTTAGCACATAGACAGCAATAATGTACACGAACTGCCATACATATTACTCGTTGCGCTATGGGGTGCTTTCGGTACTCCAATTGTTGGAGTTGGCAAAAAAAAACGCTGTTGAACAATTGGCGCTTACCGATATAAATAGTACTTCGGCTTGTTTGGAATTTATACGAGGAGCAACCAAAGAAAACATTAAACCCATTGTGGGTGCCGATATCCGTAACGGAAACACTCGGTGTTACGTTTGTTTGGCAAAGAACAATCACGGGTATTTGGAGATAAATCAATTTCTTACCCAACACTTACACAGTCATAAGGAGTTCCCAGAAATTCCACCTTCATTTTCAGATGTTATTACCATTATTCCTTTTGAAAAAGTACTGGAGTTTGAATTGGAAACATTTGCGCCCAATTGGTACATCGGGATTTCTGTAACAGAACTGAACAAGCTGAAGTTTTCACACCTCAAATCGCACACAGATAAGTTGGTGTTATTGCAACCCGTAACCTTTTGCAATCAAGTCCATGTCAATATTCACAGGCTATTACGCTGTATAGACCTTAACATTGTCTTGAGTAAATTGCCAGAAGCAGAACAGGGAGCTACAAAAGATAAAATGTATTCCTTAAAGGAACTTGACAGCTTGTTTGAGGGTTTTGAGCATATATTGTCCAATACGCAAGCAATTTTAAATACCTGTACAATTGACTTTAAATTTGATGAGAAGCGAGAGAATCAGAATCAAGCTACTTATTTAGAAAATGCTGAAGCAGATTACAATCGGTTGATAGCTTTGGTTGAAGAACGAATAGAATCTCGTTATAAAACCGTCGATTCTAAAATCACCGAGCGTATTGAAAAGGAACTCAATGCCATCCGTCAGATGGATTTTGTGTCTTATTTTCTCATCAATTACGATATTGTTCAATATGCAGTTAAAAACGATTATCCTTACATAGGTCGGGGGAGTGGTGCCAACAGTGTGGTAGCTTATGTTTTGGGAATTACCAATGTAGACCCCATAGAACTCGACCTTTATTTTGAACGTTTTATAAACCTATATCGTTCTTCTCCCCCCGATTTTGATATCGATTTTTCGTGGAAAGATAGGGACGATGTAACCCGTTATATTTTTGAACGGTTTCCTAACACAGCTTTAATGGGGACGTATGTAACCTTTCAATACCGCGCTGTTATTCGCGAATTGGGAAAGGTGTTTGGACTGCCCAAAGCAGAGATAGACGATTTTATTAAAGGCGACAAACAGAATAAGAAAAACGACCATTATTTTAAATTGGTTTTAAAATATAGCAAGCTTATACATGGGTTTCCAAATTATTTGAGTGTGCATTCTGGCGGGATTGTTATTACTAAAAATCCTGTACAAGCCTATTGCGCCACCTTTATGCCTCCAAAAGGTTTTCAGACTTTACAAATTGATATGCACATTGCAGAAGCTGTAGGTATTTTCAAATTTGATATTCTCGCACAACGGGGACTTTCAAAAATTAAGGATGCCATCGAACTCATAAAGGAGAACCAACCTAATGCAACCATTAAAAACATTGATGATACCGCCCCTTTTAAAAATGATCCAGCAATTAATGACTTACTGAAAGTGGGGGATTGTATGGGCGTGTTTTATGTAGAATCGCCTGCCATGCGCACTTTGATGACGCGGTTACAAACTCAGGATTATTTAGGGCTTGTCGCAGCTAGTTCTATCATTCGTCCAGGAGTTACAAACGGAGGAATGAAAAACACCTATATAGAACGCCATCGCTTTCCCGAAAAACGAACAGAAGCACATCCCGTACTTATGGAAATAATGTCCGATACTTATGGCGTGATGGTGTATCAAGAAGATGTTTTAAAGGTAGCGCATTACTTTGCTGGTCTTAGCTTGGCGGAAGCAGATGTATTGCGAAGGGGAATGAGTGGCAAGGGCAGGAGCAAGGAACAGTTTGATGCACTAGAGAAAAAGTTTTATGAAAACTGTAAAGCGAAAGGATACACTCCAAAAGTAATTGAAGAAGTCTGGGATCAAATCAAAGCCTTTGCTGGTTATGCTTTTGCGAAAGGGCATTCGGCTTCCTATGCAGTAGAAAGTTATCAGAGTTTATATTTAAAAAAGTATTTCCCTTTGGAATTTATGACTGCGGTGCTAAATAATGGCGGCGGATTTTACAATATAGACACCTATATCAACGAAATATTCAGATGTGGAGGTATCGTTGAATCCCCTTGTATTAACAATAGCGACCACGGTAATTGCATAAAAGGAAAAACGGTCTACTTAGGTTTTGGAATGACAAAAAACTTGGAACACAGAAGTGTCCAGAAAATACTTAATGAAAGACAAATGTTTGGCTTCTTCAAAGATTTCAATGACTTTTTGGATAGGTGTAAACTCGGTTTGGAGCAACTGTTATTACTCATTCGTTTAAATGCTTTTAGAAGTTTAGAACCCAACAAACACAAGTTGATGTGGTTTGCGCATCTTAGCCATCATTCAATAAAAAATAAAGAACTTCAGCCTCAATTATTTAAAGCCAAAAGAGTTGATTATAACTTACCGACATTAAAAAGCGAACAGATTATTGATGCCTATGATAATTTAGAACTATTGGGGTTTACGCTTCACGATGATTTCAGATTTATAAAACCAGGCGAATATTCCATAAGCAACGCAAGAGATTTAAAGGACTTTGTAAACAAACAAATTACAATTCTCGGGAAATTAGTAACCTCAAAAACCACCAAAACTTCTAAAGGGGATTATATGGCATTTTCCACATTTCTAGATAGAGAAGGTAAGTGTTTTGATACAGTTCAGTTCCCAAAAGTAATGGCAAAATATCCCTTAGCAGGAATAGGTGTCTATTGGATTAAAGGAACTGTTAGTGAAGATTTGGGCTATTATGCAATAACAACCACCCAGATCGTCAAAGTACCTAGACTTCCAGACCCAAGATTCGCCGAGGAACAAAAAACTCAGAAATCGGTTTCGAGTTGAGTCGCTAAGATGTTGGGTTACTAGAGTTATTAAATTACTGTTTACTGACTCACCGTCCCTTCTAAACAAAAGAAAAGAACCCATTACAGGTTCCTTTCCCTTCTTATTAAAAAATAATTTATATTTCCGTTTGCGTAAATGCAAATGGAAGTTTCTGTAATTACTCTTTTATTACTCTAAACGTATGAGCTTCGCCACCGTGTTTAAGAGTTACAAAATAAACACCAGAAGCCATGTTGATAGCCATAGGTACAGTTACTGTATTAGCACTGCAATCTAAAGTCTGCTCGTAGATGCTTCTTCCTGTCAGGTCGCTAAT
>NZ_JBLWVE010000032.1:0-6879 GCF_048268645.1 Brumimicrobium sp.
AATGAAAATATGACTAAACCATGCTGCACTAATGTTATAAGGCATTCAAAACAGACTTAAAGTCTGTTCCATTCGTGAAATCTAAAGCGTCCTGTTTGCGCCATCATTTTCAGAAAAGAATGAATTCGTGGTGATACATTGAATCCAAGTTAGATAAAGTTCGCGATCTCGGGCGGGTCCGAGTCAAAGTCTTATGTCCTACGTCTTAACGTCTTAAGTCTATTTTAGGCTACTTCACGGATAAGCATAAAATTTATCAATAATTCCATTCTACGCTCATTCCACTACATACCTACTGTCCCTTTCTGAAAAAAGTGTTCCATTTACTTCATAAAGAAATTTCTTCCGCTGGATGTTTTTGCAACGTGGCTCGCTCGAGGCAGGCCCGCGCTCGACCGGACATTGAAAGTACGAAGTAGAAAGTGGGAAGTTCAAGCAAGTAGTCTCAAGAGATTAACTATGCTAAAGCTTGAATTTGCTTCGCTTTTCTCTCAAGGACGAAACCGTTGACACTAAATATACTCGGTAAAATATCCCTCTCTTTTAGTTTTTTACAAGGCTCATAGGTTTTATATCCAATCAAGCTTTCGCAACTTGTGGTTGTAATAAGAGTAGAGAGTAGAGAGTAGAGAGTAGAGAAAAAACGACAATCCCTCACCTATACCCAAAAAACACAAACAAATGAGCTACACACCCAACACATCGCCCGCCCCAACCGAGCTACTAACAGAGGAGCTTTTAAATGAGCTGATAGTTGAATTGAATCCGCTGTTTATTTTTTGGGGGGAATTTATTGTTAACCCTGATGTTACTATGCTTACCATTATTGTTGGTGAGAACGAATGCAATCCCAACACCTTTGAGAAAGCGGATGCTTTGTTGAAGGGCCACGCACAACTGCGGCACCGGATGTATACTCAAAGCTATGCTACGGAACAGATTGAAGCGGGAAACCTCTTTTTTATTGAGAATTTATTATTGGGCAGGATGGTGTATGTACAGCCGGAACTGGGATTCCCCTTTATGAATTCTGCCCTCTGCCTAAACGATTTGATAGGTAGAAGCAAGCGCGCTTTCGATAAGGAGTTAAAAAAGATTGATGCTTTTAGTGAAGGGGCGAGTAGCCATTTTGAAAAGGGGCACTATGCCCAGAGTACTTTTGCTTATCACCAGACCATGGAACTTTTATTTCGTGCAGGGGAATGTGCCTTGATGGGACGGAACAAGATTACCCATAGGCTTAGGGAACACCAAGCGTACTGTGTGGGCTTTCTTCCCTCCCTAGCTTCCTTCTTTGATCCAAATGATGAGGAGGAAGCAGCGGTAATGAAACTATTGGACCAATCTTATTGCGCCGCACGGTACCAAAGCGATTTTGAGCCTACCCTTGAAGCTATAGCTATGTTATACTACAAGACAGAGCAACTGGTTACTTTGGTGAATTCGGTATTCTATTTCACCTGGCAGCGCTGTTTTGCGGCTAGCTATAAAAAGGATAAGGCAGATGAGGCCGGAAAGGAACCTCAAACGGTAGGGGAAGAAACAGTCAATTTTCCCTTTATGAACGCTCAACAAGTGAATACGGAGGAACCCGAAGTCCATACTGCCAAAAGTGGCAACTACGAGACGGATGACGAACTTTTAATACGGGTAGTTGAATTGATAAAAACAAGGATGGACGTTGATTCTGTTTTTCTTATCAGCAAGTACGAAAATCGACAAACGTTGGAAGTGTACTTGGAGCAGCGCACGCCCCTGGACCAAAATAACATTATTTTCACCCTGCTGCTAGTCACCATCGAACCTAGCTCCCTAATTTCTAGTACGCTTTCCGAATTTATTTATAAAGAAACCGAGAAGCGCTGCAGGGTGTATGCTATTTTTTACAGTGTTGATGAGGTAATGGAAAAACGAAATTACGGGAGTCATTTTTTGGAGTTTATAATTACTCAATCTCAATGGGCATATTATGAGTCCGAAAAGTCTTTTGGTATTAACTTTAAGGTGAATTATCATCCAATAATGGTTACGAATATTGAAAAAATATGGGGTGATAAATCCAGCAAGGCGTCTTACCTATTGGATTTAATTGTGGATGATGGCTTTACACGATACGATTTTACCATAACTCTTATGATTGTAAGATTGGCAATTGAACAAACCTGCTTAGGAATGCTCCAAGTATTTTGGGAATTTAAACCGAAGGAGTATTCTCTGCCCTACCTCCTTCATCTCTGTAGTCATTTTTCAAAAACGCCCATTACTATATTTCACAAAACAAAATACGACAACCAACGCCTATACCATCTAATTTGCAATGCAAGGCGAATTTTACGCAACAATGAAAACCCGCAGGTGGATCTTAATGACAGCGAAAGCGCCATAAATATAGCCGAGGAATTTTTGCGGCAGGCAGCAGAGGAAGTTTCAGTGCACCTAAGGCAACTACGCACATTGGCAGACGAATCTGAAAAAAGAAGGGCTTTTCGGGCGTGATACTTATAGACGATATGTGGGAATTGCTATTGACGGAGAGAAATGTTTAATAAAAAGTTAGTCGTGTCCGACTAAGATGTAAGACCGCTTCGCTGAAAGACATAAGACATACTTTTTAATGGTTTGACAGTTAAGTTAAATTGATTAAGTATACTTTTTAGTTATTAAATTTCAATTGTGAACTAAATAGCAAGCTATCGCTTAATAAAAATTCTTTTAGCGCCTTTTGGCTTTGGCTGAACGGAATTTTAAAATATTTTAATCGGAAACTATTGATAAAAAGTAGACAATGGAAACAAATAAAAGCATAGCTAAAACGGATAAGGAAAGGTTGGCGGAGGCAATTGAACTTTTAAGACCTAGAAAACGGCGACATTATAGAAGGGACAGTAATGTTACGATGCAGGAAGTAAGTTTTGAGGTAACAAGCAATGGGGAGCTTCGCTATATTATTTCTTGTATGTTGCGGGTCTGTATTTTGGCATTGGAAAATGAGGAAGGGTTTTGCTCCCCCAGATTGTCTTCATGTTCCAAGGATCTGACCATAGCGACAATTTTAGATTTAGCAGATGCACTTATGCCTGATGCGCAATTGGATAGTTATGATGCTTTGGAGGAAGTTTTGTTGGGAGGGTGAAAATTTTTATGACTTCTGGGCTTGATCCATAATAAGCACTTCGACTGCGCTCAGTGTGACAGTTGGAAGTTCATAACAAAGGGGAGGCAAAAATGTAGAATTCTTTCTCTATTGACTAACTATAATTTTTGTATAAACAGAACAATTGGGGTTGGAGAATAATAGGCACTTCGACTGCGCTCAGTGTGACAGTTGAAAGACCATAAAAAAAAACGCCTAATTTAATTGAAAGAATTTAAGGCAAAATAAGTAGAAACGCCCTAAAACAAAAAAAGCCTCTCCACTTCGGCTCCGCTCAGTGCGGGCTTTAGGAAAAGCTTCTCATCGGTCTATTTCTAAACCACAAGCCACCTTTAAGTGACTCAACACAACATTATTGCTCTCTCCGTGTGAAAGAGATTCCCTCCTTCGAGGGAATATGCGGTCTGGACGAGACTCGAACTCGCGACCCCCTGCGTGACAGGCAGGTATTCTAACCAACTGAACTACCAGACCAAATTTTCAATCAACCTTTTACAGCGACCTCAACAACAGTTGAGCTAAGTGAAAAATTGTTACCATACTTTTTGAGACTACTCTCTTGCCGTATTAAGCGGTGGCAAATATACCACTCCATTTGATTCCTACAAACTATTTTTTAAAAAAATTTAAATAATTATTTTCAGCAGCCAATTTTCATACTATTTCAGCACATCAAATTCATTTAAAATTCACCTTTCAGCATTCGCTTAGCATCACCCAAACTTCTGACGCTCTACAAGATAGGTGGTCAATATTTTATTAAAACTTTCATTTATATCAGTGCCAACATACTTGATTCTGTATTGTGCACATCGTAACTGTAATTCCTGAAAGTAAGCTTGAACGGCTTCTCCGTACTGATGTTTGATGTTATCTGCGTACAAATTGATATGCTCTCCCGTTTCAACATCTACAAAACGCTTGGGACGGTTGGTAAAATCAAAATCAACCTCGTGTTTTTTGTCGAACGTATGAAATAGGATTACTTCGTGCTTATTGTATTTTAAATGCTGTAGGGCTTCAAAGAGTTTTTCTGCTTCTACATCGCTTTGTAACATATCTGTAAAAAGAAACACCAACGAACGTCGTTTCAGTTTTTCTGCAATTAAATGTAGGTATTGATATGTTTCGGTTGTTGATTTTTCTTTTGAAGAACGCAACGCTTCTTGCAATTTCTGAAGAAGCATTTGATGATGCCGTTCACTACCCTTTTCAGATGAGTAAAATTCGTATTCTTCGCTATAGATACTTAGCCCTACAGCATCGCGTTGGCGTTTCATCAAATTCATAATAGCCGCAGATGCCAATACTGAAAAGCCGATTTTATTTAAGGAATTGATATTGAACTGCTTTAGCTTTGGGTAGTGCATGGAGCTACTATTATCCACAATCAGGTGGCAGCGCAGGTTTGTTTCTTCTTCGTAGCGCTTTGTGTAAAGCTTGTCTGTTTTCGCAAACAGCTTCCAATCTATATGCTTGGTGCTTTCGCCGCTATTGTAAATTTTATGCTCGGCAAATTCTGCTGAAAACCCGTGAAAAGGACTTTTATGCAATCCAGAAATAAAGCCTTCTACTACTTGCTTGGCAAGTAGTTCAAGGTTTTTAAAACCTGTAATTTCATTTATTTCTTTTTCTATCTTCATCTTGTCATCCTGAGTATTTCGGTTATGCTCAATATAAACTACGCAGAAGTGTCGTTTATTTCTGTTTTTTATCCACGCTTCGGTGCAATTTCAATCTCGCTAAGCGCTATTGAAATCACTCAGCGAACGTTGTTTGGTACTACTATTTATATACTTGAACTTTTCAACTTATAAACAACGAAATTTTACTACTTAAGTAGTGCTAACTGTAGAAAATTTGAATTGTAAGGTTCTTAAAGTTTTTTCTTGAGAATGTAAAATTCTGATAATTCTCCTTCTACCATTTCCCCCTCGGAATCGAGCATAAATAATTGGTTTTCCCCAACTTTAAAATGAGTGGTTTCTTCACCGTTTTTTAGTGTGATGTTTGATCCAGTAGTATCCCAACTAAAAGTTCCGTTAGACTTTATTTCAGTGTTGTTTTTAGGGGCTTTGAGGTACGTTTGAGCAAGCGCAAATGTGTTATCCTCTTTAATCTCAATAACAGTATTAATGCCTTCGCAATCTGCGCATGGAAGCGTGCCTTCATACACTCCTGCCCAATCTAAAGCGTTTTGTGAATTGTGCCCGTCAACTACATCAGAAACTATTGTGTCCATATTTTCTTCAACAATTACTTCCTTCTGTTCTTGATTTTTACAACCCATCAAGGTCAGCATTGTTATTCCTAAAATGAAGATTGATTTTTTCATATCTACGTAATTATATTTTAAATTGAATACATCCGAAACATTATTCCATTACACCATCAACTATTCCGTATGCTACAGATTCTGAAGCGTCCATCCAATGATCTCGATTGAAATCTTTCATCACTTTTTCAAAATCTTGTCCACAGTTTTCAGCAAGAATTCTCGCACTTATTTCTTTGGTTTTCAGAATTTCTTGTGCCGTAATTTCAATGTCGCTAGCTACACCACGCGCTCCACCACTTGGTTGATGAATCATAACACGAGCGTGTGGCTGAATGAATCTTTTCCCTTTATCGCCTGCTGAGAGCAATATACTTCCCATTGAAGCTGCCAAACCAGTACAGATTGTAGTGACTGGACTTTTAATTGCGCGCATGGTATCGTAAATGGAAAACCCAGAAGTTACATATCCACCTGGACTATTAATGTAAAACTTAATTTCGTCATGGCTTAAGGCGTCTAAATACATTAAACGCTCCACGATATGTCGCGCACTTCTGTCGTCTACCATTCCCCAAAGAAACACTTTTCGTTCTTCAAGTAATTTACCATCTATTTTATCCTGCACTTTATTTGTTTTGCTCATAGTTTTTTTGTCTATCCTCACAAGTAAATTGCGAGGTTGTTTTATCATTTTATTTATTAGAAATCCTATCTGAGCTTAGACTAGAAAACGGGTTGTAAACTCATTTAGAGATTTTACTAATATAGAAAAAGGCTCAGCAATACGCCAAGCCTTTCGTTATTTTATTTTTTTTTAAAAACGTATTAGAGTAACGAGTCTATCGCTTCTGCGTATACATTTTTAGGAGCAACACCTACTTGGCGGCCCACAACTTCACCATTTTGGAAAACCAAAACTGTAGGAATATTTCGCACACCGTATTTGGCTGCAAATTCCTGATTTGCGTCTACATCAACTTTTCCTACAACAGCTTTGCCATCATATTCTTTGCTGAGTTCTTCCATAATAGGACCTACCATTCGGCAAGGCCCACACCATGCTGCCCAAAAATCAACCAACACGGGCTTGTCACTTTTTAATACCGCTTCTTCAAATGTTGCGTCTGTTATTTCTAATGCCATAATCTTGTTTTTAATTAATATACAAAAGTAGTCAATTTTTATACGAAACCTTACAGCCCTAACATACGTTTAGGAAATGATTGTATTGATTTTATCTATTCTTTTGAAGTTTTAAAACCCGTTGTGCATTATGATTTAAAAGAAAAAAGTTGTCCATATCACTGATAATCAGTATCTTGTTTTAGCCATAAAACATTATATATGAACAACTTAAGTGCAAATTACGAAAGAATATTGGAAGTTTTAAGAAAAATATCAAAAGATCAACTTTTACCCTATCAAAGGCGTGAACCAAAGCTCTGTG
>NZ_JBLWVE010000033.1:0-6721 GCF_048268645.1 Brumimicrobium sp.
GACTTAAAGTCTGTTCCATTCGTGAAATCTAAAGCGTCCTGTTTGCGCCATCATTTTCAGAAAAGAATGAATTCGTGAATATTAGTGCAATTCGTGGTGACACATTGAATCCAAGTTAGATAAAGTTCGCGATCTCGGGCGGGTCCGAGTCAAAGTCTTATGTACTACGTTTTAACGTCTTAAGTCTATTTTAGGCTACTTCACGGATAAGCATATAGTATTTTATAGTTTTATTGTACTTTCTTCTCAGCTTTCAAAACATCCTCCTTCGGCGGACAGGCTCAGGCACCTTTGATTCATTGGGTATTTTGTAGGATGCTGGGTGTTCTTCTAGTTATGAGTTTGTTTTGGTGTTTGATTTATCCTGGGAATCTCGATTTGTGATATGCAAATCTGGAGAGGGTAGTGGGGATGTTGTGGCAACTAAGGTTTAGGATTTTGCGAAGTCTAGTAAAAGTTTATAATCCTGTTGATCGGCCAGTTTTACGGCCTTTAAGTAGGTAGCTCTGGTATCGTTTGCTTTAGAAAGGTTTGATGCGCCCCAAGAGAAGGGTTCCTCGCCGAAGAGTTTTTCGATAATTATGTCGGCCATTAATCTGCTGTGTCTTCCATTACCATTAGGGAAACAATGAATGCTCACTATGCGGTGCTTGAAACGAATAGCTATTTCTATTGGTGGATATGTGTTATTTTCTATCCAAAACAAGGCGTCATCGCACAGCATTTTAAGTTGTATTGAAATTTGATGCCTATCAACTCCGATGTTTTTATTGGTTTTTCTAAACTGTCCTGCCCATTGCCATATATTGCCGTACATTCGTTTATATATATCGCAAATAAACTTTTCTGTAAATACCTGCTTGGCTTTGAATTTTTTACTGAACACCCATTGTAGTGCTTCTTCGATATTTAGTTGTTCGAACTCGTCCAAATCAGCGACTGTGGAGATTGTTTCTATCAGTAAGCCTTCTTTTTCTTCTTCATCAAGTGGGGTTTGACCTTTAATGTATTTTAAGTTTAATCCCACAGCATTTTCGGCATTTCGTTTTTAATACTCATAGTGCGTTCTTCTACAGCTTTTTTGAGACGGGTTTTAGAGTTTTCTTGATCTTCTAGTTTCATTGTGTTTGAGGTCCTTGAAACAATGCGAATAGCTAGTTCTCTAGCTTTGCGATCAATGAGGTCGTCCAGGGTGCCATCTTTAGGCACGAAACCGTATACTAATTGCATATTTAGTGCATTTGCAGTTTCCTTTAAATTGTTAAGGGTAATATTACCATTTTTCTCTCTTTTTTCTATTTCTTGTACGCTTTGTTTGGTAATGGAAAGCCTATCCGCTAATTGTTGTAGTGACATTCCTAAAGACGTACGGACGGCTTTAAGCCAGCCCGTTGGAGGCGGGGTAATGCTAGCGGCTGTGGTAAACCCTCTTAGTTTACGATCTAATTGTTCTAGTTGTAGTTTTCTTTTGTTCATAATGTAAGGTTATATCATGACTAAATCTTTTCAAAAGTAAGGCTATATCCTGACAAAAACAAATTATAAGTCAGGGTAAAGCCTGACGAATGTGTTTTAAAAGTAAGGTTATAGCCTGACGGATGCTGGGTATTTGTTCTAGATATGAGTCTTTGGTCAGTAATCAGTATTCAGTGGCAGTAAGCAGTAACAGTTTGCAGTTTTCTAGGTATGCGTTATGACGGGTGCTGGTTGACGGGTGTTCTAGTTATGAACTATGAGTTATGAGTTTTTTGCCTGGATAAAGTTGTTTTTTCTATGATTTATTGCCTTCTAAATACAGTTTTAGCTCATTGAGTTCGAATACTTCTTTATCGATTGGGATTTGGTTGTGGATGATGATGTTTTCTATGTGGTGGTTGTAGATGTAATCGCCTAGGATTTCTTTTAATATTCTGACTACTGTTTGGTGTGCTATTTCGGGGGTAATATTAGCTGTTGGGAAATTGAGAACTATTCCTACTATAAATTTATTTGTTACTGGGTCAATATGTTGAATCCAGGCCTTAATGTTGGAGGTGATAAAGCTTGCTTTATTTATGTTGAATTCATTTTCGAGATATTCTGAATCATCTTCAGATAGGGTTTCTATGGTGGTTGAGATGATCCAATTGGGAATTTTTGGGGCTGATTCTATTAGATTTAAAATGATTTGATGTGCCTCACTATCACCACCGGTGGAAAATGTAAGTGTTCGGCGTTTTTTGGAACTCGTTTTAATAAGTATTTGGAAACCTATATCAGCGCTGTAGCATCGAAGATGCTGGTAAAACCAGAATAATAATTGGTTGCATTCACTTTCTGGAAGGGTGTGAATGGAGCGTAGTTTTTTTTCGTTGGCGAGGAACCAGGACCAGAATAGGTTTGTTTTCATTGGGGTTTGAGTTCAAAGTTATGAGTTTGAATATGCCTGAATAAGGTTGCCTATTTTCTATGATTTGTAGCCTTCTAAATACAGTTTGAGCTCTTTGAGTTCGAGTATTTCTTCATCATCCGGGAGTTGGTTTTGGATGATGATGTCTTCGATATGTCGCTCGTATTTTTCGTCTCCAAGGGTGTCTTTCAGGATTATTACCACTGTTTCGTAAACTAGATCGGGGTCTTTGTCATTTGTAGGAATATCGAGATGGATTCCAAAAATGAATTGATCTGTGATGGGGTCATTTAGTAATGCCCAAAACTTTATGTGGGATGGTTTGCAACAAAATCCGTTTAAACAATATTCTTTTTCAAAATAGTTGGGATCTAAATCGGCCAAAGATGTTATAGACGCCGTTATAATCCAGTTTGGTAGTTTTGGAGCTGTTTCTAACAATTTTACCAAGAGAACTCTCACTTCGGGTTCTGCACTTGCTCCAAAGGATAGGATAGGTAGGTCTTGATCTAGAGGAGGAATTATAATTCTGAAGCTTATATTAGGGCTGTAGTAATCTAAATGTTTGGAGAACCAGTACAATAGTTCTTCCCTTCCTTTTTCTGAAAGGGTGTGGATGTTTCGGAGGATGTGTTCGTTGGTGAGGAACCAGAGCCAGAAGGGAGGGGTGTTCATTGGTTATGAGTTTTGGGTTATTTTTCAGTCGGTAGTCGGTAGTCGGCAGTCGGTAGTCTTTAGACGTTAGACGGTAGTTGTCGATTTGTTGTTTGGGTTATGGGTTGTTCGGTCGGTAGTCTTTAGACGGTAGACGATAGTTTTCGATTTGTTGTTTGGGTTGATTGGCCCCCTTTCGCCAAGGCTTCGGAGGGTGGGGATTATTTTCGTTTGTCTTTTGTGTTTTTGTCGAAGCCTATTACGTTTACCATTTCGCGTAGGCGGCTGCGGACGCGGTTGCCGTAACGGTCTTCGATTTCTTCGGCGTTGAGGTTGGAGGTAATGTGGGTCATTGCTCGTGTTCGATGTTTCAAAGGACATTTGGTGAAAATTTCGTGACGAGATAGTAAGATTTCTCCTAGTACGTTGCAGTCTTTTCCGAAGTGTTTTCCTTCGGGTTCTACACCGAGGTCATCGAAGCAGAAATAGGGACTATTTCCATATTGTTCGATTATTGAATATCCAAGATTATTGAAACCGAATACGATGTTCCTGGCTTTAGCACGGACTTCATGTTTGTGTTGTGGTAGGCACTGAGTTGGAGTAGGGCTTTGTTGATTTCGTCTTCTCCGAGATAGCGAGCTTTCACAAAATGTGGAGTTATTAGCTTCTTTTCTTTTAGCAGCTGTCGATAAGCATCGTTGATCTCGATTAGAACCTGAGCTAGATAAGTGTTGATTTGTCGGGCTTCTAAACTGGATCCTTTGAGTCGGGATTTGGTGGAGTCCCATAAGGGTGTGGTGAAGCTTCGCAAAAGACTGAATTTAGTCAGCTTCCCATTAATAGTTATTCTGACGTATATTGGGGTTTATCCTTTTGATTCCTTTTCAAAGCGTGGTTGAATATGGACGGAAAATGTGCCGGAATTTCTCATGATAATTACGTTTTCGGGTTAAATAAAATGTTGAAAACGAGTGTCAAATCAGAGGTTGTACAAATAAACACCCTTCCTAAAAAGGGAACCATTTAGGGCCCATACAAGATGGATTAAGTTCAAATTTAATGACTTTTTGCTATTGGCTAAAAAACGATAAAACCCTGTAAATCATAGGATTTACAAGGTTTTAGTGTCAAATGGTATTTGACTTGGTCGGGATGACAAAACGACCACCTACCTTGTATTGCGCTGATAATCAAACACCTATTTAATCATATTTTTGAGGGGTGTTCGATTAGGGTTCATTTATTTTAAAGATCGTTGTACTGATTTCAACTTCACGCTGAGTATAAAGATACGAATTATTAGAAAATTTTTCATCATAGGGTTTGATGCGTTTTGTTAATCTTTTAGATAATCTTTTACGGTTTGTAGATTGATCCCTGTGAATTCTGAAAATTCCTCTGCGGTAATGAACTGATGAGGCTGCTTGTCAAGATGCTTTCTGATTTGGTGCAGGAGTAGTCTGCCATATCGCTCACTTCTTCCAGTGATTCGTTGGACGTCTTTGGGGAATATGCACACTCGATCTGACTTCATTGTATTGTTTTCATACTTTATCCATACTTTATCCATACTGTATCCATACTCCATCTATGCTAGAGATTTAGGAATTTTTACCGGCTGTTTCGGTAAAAAAATACTTTTTCGGAATGGGTGACGGGTCAAAATCGTGCAGTGGTTTAAAAATACGGTGTTTTGTCGAGAACTTAAAATTTTATTGCAATGGCAAGACAAAAAGGTATTATCAAGTTGAAAGGGACTATCGGAGATATTTCCTTTTACAAAACGACAGACGGTCACCTGGCCCGGGAAAAGGGTGGGGTAGAGAAGGACCGTATTATGAACGATCCGGCTTTCCAAAGAACTCGTGAGAACGGTTCTGAATTTGGAAGGGCTGGAAAGGGTGGAAAGCTTATCCGAAACGCTATTCGGCTTTTGCTGCAGAATGCAAAGGATAAGAGAGTGACAAGCCGACTGACCAAGGATCTGGTGGCGGTGGTCAAATCTGATCTCATCAACGAAAGAGGGGATCGTACCATTCAGGATGGGGATTTGGGGTTAATCACTGGGTTCGATTTTAATATCAGAGGAAAACTGGGAACGACTCTTTTTGCTCCTTTCGTTGTTGCCTTTGATCGAATCACTGGGGATGTTACGGCGGATTTGGCGGCTTTCAGTCCGGTTGTTCGGATTGCGGCTCCTGGTGGAACCACGCATTTCAAAATTGTGATGGGGGCAGCCGAATTGGATTTTGTGAATGAATCTTTTGTTTTTGAAATGGACGATTCGGGAATTCTTCCTTATTCAGCACCGGATACTGCTCCGTTAAATTTAGCCGGCGTTTTGACTCCGAACTCCACATTGCCGGTACTTGAGGTTTTGGGAGTGGAGTTTTACCAGGAAGTCAACGGGGAAATGTATCCATTGAAAAATGGAGCTTTCAATGCCCTGGCAGTTGTTCTAACTGATACCCCATAGCATATGGAGTTGGTCCTAGAGCGAAGTTATCATCAAGAGGGGACCCACGGTTCCCTCTTTTTGAATAAGAGATTTCTTTGCTTCACCATTGAACTTCCTTGGTTGGAAAATCAGCGTTCGAAATCTTGTATTCCGGAAGGGGTTTATGCGTTGGAAGCTCGGTATTCAAAGAAATTTGGGAATCATTTATTGATCAAGAATGTGCCTAACCGGAATTTGATTTTGGTGCATCCGGCCAATTATGCCAAGGATGAGCTCTTGGGATGTATTGCTCCCGTTTCGGAATTGACATCGGTTGGAGTTGGGACCAATTCGCGAAGGGCCATGCAAAAGGTTCTTTCCTTGTGTCATCAAGTGTTTGAACGAAAACAAACTGTTTTATTAACTATTAAAAGTACTCGTTATGAATTTAATTGAGCGATATAAAAAACCAACCCCAAAATTCTTTAAGACATTACGGAATATTGGAATCGTATTGGGATCTACGGGAGCGGCTATTTTGGCGGTACCAGTAGCTATTCCTGCCGTATTAATAACTGTGGCAACTTACCTAACTATTGCCGGAACAGTGGTTACTGCTGTCAGTCAAGCGGTGGTTAGTGATGAAAGTAAAGAGGAAACCAAATCGGATGTAAATTAAAAATACTGATGATGCCTTTTAGATCTTTTTCGACAATTATGGGAACCTGCGGAGGGACGGTTTTGGCCACTTTGCCAATCATTGGTTCGGATGATTTGATTCGGACAGGGATTTTGGCGTTAGTGGGGGCGGTGGTGAGTTTTTCGGTGTCGTTTTCATTAAAAATAGTTGTCAAGAATTTCTTTTCGGCTCGATTTAAGTCGGATCTTAGTTTTCAGAAGAAGAAGGAAAAGGAAGATGAGAAGAAATTTTAGTGATTATAGAAACGACCATAATTGTTTTGAAAATTAAACAGTTTTCCTGTTCTTTTTTCCATTGATAAAAACCCTTCGACTGCGCTCAGGATAAACCAAGCCAAAAAAATCTAGGCTGATGAAAAGGTATCTAAATTTTTCATTCGGCGCCATCCTTCTCCTAAATATTAATTATGTTCTTTTTTCCATTGATGAAAAAAGAACCAAAAAAATCTAGGCTGATGAAACTTTATCTAAATTTTTTGTTCGCCCCTAAATTTTAGAAACTCGCCTTTAAAGATGGTTTTTGGGGGACTATTTCGTCT
>NZ_JBLWVE010000034.1:0-5752 GCF_048268645.1 Brumimicrobium sp.
GGCGGTTTGTGGGCCTATTTTTTACTTGTGTTTCGCAGCGCTTCGTTGCGGCTTGTAAGCGCTCGTAGATTTCGCTACTTTTAGCTTTTTATAAGATCAGTAAAGCCACGTGTTTTAGCTGGTCGTTATATTTAATTTAACTGCATAACGAATATTTATGAAGGTACAGACAGCATTTTTAATAATTACGTTCATCATTGTTTCTAAAATTTGTTTTGGTCAAACTGGATATGAAGAACTTAAGAATGAGAACTTTGATGAAGCGTATAAAAAACTTCTACCTCTTGCAAATCAAGATGATTCGTTAGCTCAATTCTGCATTGCAATGATGTACGATGCAGGTAAAGGATTGAAACAAGATCAATCAATGGCATGTCACTGGTACAATAAATCTGGAATGAACGGTCATCCAATCGCTCAACTATATCTTGGATCAATGTATGAAAGTGGACAAGGTTGTCAACAAAACATGGACTCCTCACTTTTTTGGTATCAAAAAGCGGCCATGAATGGCCACCCTGACGGGGCATTTAATTTGGGCAAGCTTTATGAAATGAAAGAACTTCCTTTTTATAACGACTCTCTATCAATTATATGGTACACCAAAGCTTCTGAATTAGGTCATACAAGGGCGATGGGGAAGCTTGCTGTCAAACTATTTTTAAAGCAAGATTTAATAATGGCTCATGTTTGGAGCAACATTGCAGCGGAAAATGATGCTATACAAAAAGGCACTTCGACAAGAATACTTGTTGAAAAATATATGACGGAGGAACAAATTGAAGAAGCAATTAAAATCAAGTTAGAGAAATATAAACACTGGAAAGAACTAAAAGAAAACTAAATATAACATGCTGTATAGCGCATACGCTTTCGTGCTTTACTGGTAAGTAACTGCTACTCTCCCGTTCTTTCTGTGTTTTGTAGTTATCTAATTATTTCCGCAGGTCTTCCTTGTGCTTCTTGTGTCTCTTAGCCTACACGCAGGTTCCGGCTCGTAATTGGTAACAAGTTATCTGCAAGGGTTAGTGCAACTTGTCAGGAAACACAGAAATCACTAGCTTTCATCTATATTTTGCTTCTGGGGGCGTCCGCGCCATACAGGGGCGTTAACGGTAAGCGGAGAGAATGAGTAAGGACGAAATTTCATATGACATCAAGCTAGTTCATTCCATCTATCGAGGAAATACCCAAATCCTTTTAGAGCTTTCTCAAAAAAATTTAGAGAATAATAAACTCGAATTTGAAAATTATCTCAAAAGAGACTTCAGCAAAGATTTTAATAGTCAGGAACTTTCTAAACTGTCCAATATTGATTGGATTTTTCTAAACTCAATTTATATCTCTCTATTTTCGAATTTCGAAAATGTACTGTTTAAGTATGCAAGAATAGTTGAAGACTGCAGCACAAGTAATATAAAAATAAATGATATTAGAGGTCAAGGCCATATAGACCAATATAGAAAATACCTTGAATTGGTGGGGAAAATTGTAGTAGCTAAACAAATAGAACCTTGGAAAGAACTAGAAATTTACAAATTGGTCAGAAACAAACTGACACATGAGGGCGGTTATCTTATTCGAAATAAGAAATCAGATTTAGAGCAAAAACCTGAATTTAAATATCTAATTGAAAATAAGGTTTTATTGCCAGGCTCATTTGGACACATTAGAATTAGAGAAATCCATTTCTTAGAAAAGTTCTCTGAACTAACATTAAGTTTATCAACCAAACTGCTAAATGAAATCTCTGCCTTGTATAAAGGCCAATACCGCTAACATGACAAAAGATATTCAGTATATTATTGAGCATAAATGCTCTAAAACAGAATTCTTCGAGTATTTCTCGCTGGCTTGGACTCTATTTTGTTCAATTCCTTTTGCTATTATTGGGTACAGTCTTCTTTTTTATTCTAACTCCTTTGACTTCAGAATCCTTGGATTATTTCTTGGTGTTGGAATTACTGGATTAGTTATCCATGTTATTTATCAATTCAAACGTCTAAATAAATTTGAATCCATCAAACTAATGGAGATACACAAGCCAATTTCAGCGCTCTAATTAAAGTAATGAAGGAATTAGAGCCAGTTGAAGTGGATAACGATTTCAAAAATCAATATTTGTCATTCAAGCTGAAAAAGCATGGTTTTCCGAATTGGCTGACTTTCATAACTCTGGACAAACAGATTTTGATGAACGAACGACCCAACATTTGGGCATTTTGGTGGTCTGGAAATTTTGGAAAGAAAATAATTGAATTGCTTAAACAAAATGACGAGCTATACCGCTAACATGGTGTAAGAGCGCATTTGGTCTTCACCGTGCGAAGTCCTAAATACTTTGGTGCGGCTCGGCCGCACGTTCTTGGGTTTGCTTTCCACATCTACTTTCTTCTGTCACGGGCGGACTATCAACAGGAGCGCAGCGTTTCAAGCTACTCTCGTTCGAACTAGGTTAAAACCCAATAACGTGCTATTTTTATGCTCTGTAAAACAAGTAAACAAACGCGCCTTACACAGGCCGTTGGGTATAATTTGAACATGAGAAAACAATGAGTAAATATTATGCCGAAGAATATAGCTTTCCAGTCATAGGTTATCAATTAAAAGATGGTAAGGCAAAACTTGACAACATTTTCGGGACAGCTTCCTACATGAATAATAATGTGTTTGTTAGTGCAGCTCATAGTATCAAAAACGCTCAAGAATCTGAATTTGCAGGGATAGCTTTTCGAGATGATATGTCAAGTAATACTTATACATACCACTATATTAAAGAAGCAGAAATTTTTGAGGATTTTGATATCGGAATTTTCACATTGCACAATGGACATAAAAATGCTAAATCAAATCCATGGTCACTGGAGAAAATATCTGCATTAGAAGATGTTTATTCAATGGGATTTCCACATGGATATGAACCTGCACTAAAAAAAATCACCACAAGGGCGTTTAAAGGTCACATAGTAACTTCTCGGCAATTTGACTTGTTTCCAACTGAGCCAGATATTTATGAACTATCCTTTCATTGTCCAAAGGGAATTTCAGGTGCTAGCTTAAAAATTCTGGGATCCGAAAATATTGTGGGTTTTGTAATTGGTAATTCGGCTACTGAAATAGTCGTATTCTCCGAAAAAGAAATTGACGAGAGTAACGGTGAACGAACGGTTTATGAAAGAGTAGAATCGACCAAATTTGGAATTGCTATTTCTATTCAAAATCTAATGGATATTAAATCAAATATTCTTGGTGGAACATTCAGAGAATACCTTCTTAAAGAGCAACTGTTAAAATAAACTATACCCAACAAGGTACATAAAATCATAGCTTGGTTCACTGGTTAGGCGAGTTTGGTGTTTCATGGTTAGTACGCCAATCTTGCAGATTGGCGCGTAGGGTCGTACAAATTTACGAGCCAATCCGCAAGATTGGCTTGGTGGTAAACCGAATCTTCTTTACTTTTAGACAAGCTACGATTTATGTACGCAGCGTTGTGTGTAATTGGGAATGAAGAAAAAAGATCACATAAAAAACTTTAGCAATCCATGTTGGGTGTCTTATTTATCTCCCTACACATTGATAGTGCCTGATGGAGAAGAGCCCCTAAGGGTCGAACTAGATGACGTTAATGCTAACTCTTATAATCATGGAAAGCTTTGTAGCATCGTAAGTTCGAATAGTATAGAATCATTTGACTATGATTTAATGATCTGCTACGATGGGGCTATGGCGATAGCCAAATATGGAAAATTTGCACATAAAGAAAGTGCAGTTGACTTTTTCAACTCACTCTTTTGCAAACTCCTTCTTGGAGGTGTTTTTAGCGAGCAATTGATCGAAGAGACATTGTAAACGGGAGTATCCACGAAAGGCGAGCAATTTGGCCAGTTGACTTTGGCAATAGTGCATCAACTTATATGCATTCCAGACTTAGAATGAGGGTTGGAAATAACATGGATAGTATTTCACTTGTCGAACCTAACTTCATAACTCTAAGTGAATTCAAATCCGCATTGACTTTTGGGGATGGTATAACTTCTCAAATCAAAAATCTGACTCCAAAATTTCTACTTAGAGGGATTACTGAAATCATGTATAAAAACTGGGATTTAGTTTTATCTAATCTCTGGATATCTGTTGAACAATTAACCGATTTCATCTGGAATAACTTATACTTAGATAATCCCAAGTATCACCCTTCAACTGACATTGCTGGAAGAAAAAGTTCTATGAAGGATGATAACAGAACTTGGAGTACCTCAGTAAAGCAAGAACTCCTTTATCAAAATAGCATTTTTACTGAGGAGATTATTTCAAAACTACATCCTGCAAGAAAAGCTAGAAACAAATTAGTGCATGAAGGGAAAAGTGTTTCAAAGAGTGTCGCCTTGGACTTGTATGTTGGGGTCAAACTGCTTTTAGAAAAAGCATCTGGAATCGACAATCTTGAGCTGATAGACATTAGTGAACGTCCAGACTCATGGGACAGGGAAACGTCAAATTTTGAAGTTGAATATTTTAGGAATTGGGGTGTGGACAAAAAGTAAACTACACACAACAAATGATATAGCACATGCCTCTACTGAGCCACTTGCAACTGAAATGGAAAACAGAAACTTTACCTATATTAAAAAGTCCAGAGGCACGTGCCATATCTGGTCGTTACATGCAACTATGAAAACACGAATAATATTAATAGCACTTTCATTAGTTATAATGTCTTGTG
This sequence comes from Brumimicrobium sp., assembly GCF_048268645.1. Taxonomy (NCBI): domain Bacteria; kingdom Pseudomonadati; phylum Bacteroidota; class Flavobacteriia; order Flavobacteriales; family Crocinitomicaceae; genus Brumimicrobium; species Brumimicrobium sp. The sequence continues at coordinate 4,727 of NZ_JBLWVE010000034.1, forward strand.
CCACGGGTATTGAAGCAGACAATGAATATCAGAATTACTATTTAAATTTAGTACTATTTTCAAAATTGAAACAACAGAATAAGGATTACAACGAAGTACTATTCAATAGCTTAGCGGATAGCTTAAAAGAAGCGTCAAATACCACTTGGAATAGATATAAAAACGTCCTTCTAAACCTTGATACTTTTAGAAATGAGTTGATTGCAACTTGCGGTGGATATAATAGTGAGTCTATATTAGTTAATCCCTATGCATCTGAGTGTGTTTATGATCTATTTATAAAGCAAAACAAAGGGATAGAATTGGAAAATTTATTGAATGGCTATACAGATTTAATGAAAAGATACATTAATGTAGAAAGTTATGTTCTAGGTGCAGATGAAACTGATGTATTCCGTCTGGATCCAAGAATGAAAGGAAAAAAATTTCGCGAATTCTCATTTGAATCAGCAAATTTAACAGCAGTACTTAATAAAATTTCAATTCTAGAAATATGTGTTATAACAACATATACTAAATATGTTACGCAATTGAAATGCAGCATGTAACATGCTGTATGAGCGCATACGCATTAGTGCTTTCTATTTAGCAAGTGCAACTCTCCCGCTCTTTCTGTGTTTTCGGTATCTAATTATTTCCGTAGGTCTCCCTTGTGCTTTATGTGTCACTTGCCTTCACGCAGGTTTCGGCTCGTAGTTGGCAACAATGTATCTGCCAAGGTTTGTGCTACTTGGTAGGAAACACAGAAATCACTACTTTCAACTTTATTTGCTACTGGTAGCGTACGCGCCATACAGTGGCCGTTACATGGCATAAGGGTACGGTAAAGGGACATGCTTTACAGAGTTAAAGGGACATAGTTTACACTTTTAAGAGCAGTAATTTGTAAGAAAAAACAAATTGCTATGCCTTGGAAGAACACAACGACTATGGAACAAAAAATAGAATTTATCTGTGAATGGCGTACTAACAAGTATACTGTTACCGAGCTCTGTCAAGCTTTTGAAATCTCACGGCCAACTGCCT